>NZ_WWSL01000015.1:0-60164 GCF_009875845.1 Collinsella sp. BIOML-A6 | reverse complement strand
GGCTTGCCCGTATCGTAGGCAATGCGCCGAATGCTCGCCATCGAAATTTATCGATGGCCTATTTCAGACTGTAATGGGCCTGCGCCTAAGGCTATTCTGCCATGCCGTGGCGGTCAAGGACCTTCCTTATGGCCTCGTGCGCGGCCAGCCTGACCGCCCCGAGCCTTTCGCCCTCGAGCGGCTCGGGGTGCCGGCGCGGGGGCGACCGCCCGCTCGGCCGCCTCCAGCATGTCCGTGAAGTCGCGGTCCCCGTGGCGTATGCGGAGGGCGACGGTGTTGAGCGCGTGGATGCCCTGGTTGTAATGGACACCCCACTCTCTCATCTCCTTGGCCATGCGCAGGGTGCATCCAGTGTCGAGCAGGATGGGACGGGTCGCCGGCGACGAGCCAGTCATCAAAAACTCTCATTATTTGTCCCTCGGACGCGAGGACTGCGCTACCTTGTTGCCCCATGCTTTCTTTTCGGAAGGACGGTGACCCGATGGGCTGGATAGAGGGCCTCAACGACGCGATGGACTACATAGAGGCGAACCTCGGGGGTGAACTCGACCTCGCCCAGGCGGCGAGGCTCGCCGCCTGCACTGAGGGACAGTTCCGGAGGATGTTCTCCTATATCGCCGACATCGGTCTCGGGGAGTACGTGCGCCGGCGGCGCATCTCCCATGCTGCGCTCGACCTGTCCCGCGGCGAGCGGGTCGTCGATGTCGCGGTCCGGTACGGCTATGGCTCCCCGACCGCATTTAATCGAGCGTTCAGGGACGCCCTCGGGATTTCGCCCAGCGAGGCGAAGCGCCCGGGCGCCCCGCTCTCGGTCTTCCCGAGGCTCTCGTTCTCCCTCACCGTCACGGGCGCTGAGCCCCTACCGTGGAGGATCGTCCCATGGGACGGCATGCGCCTCGTCGGGGTGTCGCTTCCATGCGGGCCGTCCGAGGCGGGCCTCCTCGCCCAGATGGTGGAGGAGGGGAGGGCGGCGCTCGAGATGTTCTGGGGAGGCGCCTCGCGCTCCGGGAGCATCGATGCCTTGCTCGCCCTCGCCGACGGCTCGGGACCCGCAGGGGTTCTCGGGGTCAACGTGTCCGAGGGCGGGGAGTTGAGCTATCGGATAGCGGTGGCGTCCTCGGGGGAGGCCCCCGGCTGGGCGGACGAGATTCACGTCCCCGCCGGCACGTGGGCCGTGTTCGACTGTACCGGGCCATGCGATGTCGCGACCGCTGAGCACTACCGCAGGATCTTTTCCGAGTGGCTCCCGTCCTCGGGCTACGAGCTCGCCGGGGACGTCAGCCTCGAGGTGTACCCGCGCGGCGACTTCTCGTCGAGAGGGTATCGCAGCGAGATCTGGATGCCCGTGGCGAGGAGGCCCAGGGGGTGACCCGTCCTTCCTTTTGTTCGACGCGGGGGATGCCCCGCGGTGCCCGCGCGGGCGGGCACTGAGTAGATAGGAAGAAATATGCAGGAAAAACCGATGGCCGCCCCCGTGCTGGGGGCGGCCGGTAAGTCGACCGTGGCGGGCCTCATGCTCGCCTTGTTCGTCGCGGCGCTCGACTCGACCGTGGTGGCCACTGCCATGCCGACGGTCGCCGCGGCGCTCGGAGGGGAGGCCCACTATGCCTGGCCGATGACCGCCTACCTCTTGGCGAGCACCGTGTCCACCCTCCTGTGCGGAGGGCTGGCGTTCTCGTTCGGCCTCAGGAGGGTGTACGTGGCGGGGCTCGCGCTCTTCGCCGCATCGTCCGTCCTGTGCGCCCTCGCGCCGACGATAGAGGTGCTGGCGGCGTTTCGCCTGCTCCAGGGCGTCGGCGGCGGCATCCTCGAGGCGGGCGTGTTCATCGCTGCGGCGATGATGCTCGAGCCGAGGGACAGGGGGCCGTACCTCGGGGCGGCTTCGGCCATGTACGGGATCGCGAGCGTCGTGGGGCCCGTCATCGGCGGGGCCGTCGCCCAGGGGCTATCCTGGCACGTCATCTTCGTCGTCAACCTCCCCATCTCGATCGTCTCCCTGTTCCTGTCGGGGCACTGCCTGCCCGGCAAGGCTCCTGGGGCCCCGGCGACTGGCTTTGACATTTCGGGGAGCGTCGTCGCCTCGCTGTGCGTCCTGAGCCTCGTCCTCGCCTTCAGCCTGGCGGGCAGCGTCTTCCCCATGGCCTCGCCGCAGTTCGCGGCTCTCGTCGTGCTGTTCCTCGTCTTCACGGTCGCGCTCGCCCGCGTGGAGAGGGGCAAGGCCGCTCCGACCGTGCCCATGGGCCTGTTCCGACGCGGGCAGGTCGTGGCGGGGTTCGCCTCCGGCTTCTGCGTTCAGTTCGCTCTCATGGCGGGCGTTTCCTATCTGCCTAGGCTCCTCCAGGAGGGGCTGGGCATGGCCGCCGCCTCGTCTGGTGCGGCGCTCATCCCCATGACGCTTGCCCTCATGGCCGGCAGCAATGCATCCGGCGCGGCGTTTCGCGCGACCGGGCGGCTCCGCGCCATCGCGACGGCGTCATCCGTCGTCGTCCTTGCCGCGTCGGCGGCGTTCTCTGCGATATCCCCGATGCTAGCGGTCGCCTCCAGCGCCGTCGTCGCGGCGGCGCTGGGTCTCGGTGTCGGCATCGGCATGCCTGTGTCCAATCTTGCCGCCCAGACGGGCGCCGATCCGGCGGACGCCGGGCGCGCCACCTCCATGGCTATGTTCTTCAGAGGCTTCGGCGGCACCGTCTCGGTTGCGGCGTGCGGCATACTTGCCCCCGCCGCGACCGCCGCGGGCACGGCGGCGGTGTTCGGCGCGGTGTGCGTGGCGGCTGTCGCCGGCCTGGCCGTGTCGCGGTTCATCCCGAGGGAGATCGCCTCGTAGGCGTGGCCACTTCTCGGCTCTTTCGCATCGACCTTACGCTCCTCTCCCTGTCCGGCTATACCTCGTTAGCTGCCGACCGCCCGAAGCGGGAGCGGAGGGCGCGCGGGATCCCGCGCGCCGCGAAGGGGGCGAAGGCGCAGCCGACCGGATGTTTCGGGGGAGCTTCGCCGACGTCGCTCTGAGCGGGGGCGGCCGATCCCGAAAGAAGCCGGAAAAGCATCGCGGCCCTTACGGGAAAAGCGGGTCCCGTGACAGGCTGTGCGCACGAGGAATAACCGGCATCCGTCGGCCTCGGCTCATCGCTATTGGGTTGTCTCTGGGGTTCGCTCTATCGGCTTTGCACCCGGCCGAGAGGGCGAAGTCGGGCCCTACTCTGACCACTCGGACTTACTCGAACCTACTCTGTCCGAGCGGGGCCCAAATGGTAAGGGGCAATTAGGGGGCTGAAGAGCTATAGGGAGCTCGAAGAGATGACATCGGCTCCCGAGCGCATGACTTCCCCCAGCATCCTGATTCCTCGGTCAAGCTCTATCTGCTTTTCGAAGTAGTCGGCGTACTCAAGGAAGCGCTCGCGCAGGGTGCGCAGGCCTGCCGCCTTTTCCGACCTCGCGTCCGCATCGCTGACAATTCTATCGAAGCAGAGCACGAGCGCAGTGAAGTCGTGGATGACGGGGAAGCGCTTCGTAAGGGCGACGAGCTCCTGGTCGATTCCGAGCTCCTCCCGCGCGGCCGTCGCGATGGAGCCGACGGGCTTCTGTAGACGCTGCCCGATCGTGTTCAGAACGTTGCCGTTATGAGCGGCCGCGTTGCGCAGAGCCTTCACGGGGAACAGGAGCTGCTTGACGGATTCGGCCTCCTGGCTGCGTTCCCTCCTGAGGTCGTAGAAGTAGAACTTGTAAAGCGCGATGATTCCCCCGAAGGAGACGAGTTCCAGGTAGTTCCAGACGTACATGTCCTCGCGTCTGCCGTACTTATTCGCGAGGTCCCGGGTGTAGTTCGAGTCTCCGAGGTACGAGACGCTGCGCTCGAGGTGCTCCGGGTCTATCCCCAAAGTCTGATCCTCGGCGATGTGGAGCATCTCGAGGAAGAGCATCGCCCGCTCGCTGCCGCCCACCCCATCTAGCCGGTCGGCGATGGCCTTCATCCTCTCGACGGTGGCTTCTGACCCGCTTGGATCGAACCGCTCCTCCAGCATCCTCTCCTTACGCAGCCTTTCGTGGGCGAAAAGGAGGTCGAGGACTTCCTTCCCGTCGGCGCCGTCGTCCATCATCGTCCGGTTTAGATGGACCTTCATGTAGTGCTCGATGTCAAGTGTCATCGAGAGGATGTGCTCGCGGAGGTGGTGGTCGAGTCTGGTGAGCTCGGTGAGGTAGGCGAAGTCTAGGTTGACGTAGCGTCCGTAGCCCTCCGACGCGGGGCTACGATACGTTGAGAAGCACTTCGCAAACGCCTTGACCTTGAAGAAGAAGTTCTTGTCGCGGAGGAACGCGACTGCATCCTTGGGGCTCATTATGTCGAAGCGGACGCCCCGCTCTGCGAGGTGGGCGACCTGTTGTTCTGCCGGGATGAGCGGGCGCTCCTTCATGATCGTTCCTCCAAAACGAAAAATGCGGCTGTAGGTACAGGTACCCGCAGCCGCTAAAAGCCCGAAGGCTTTTCACACTGCGGACAGTATACCCCACTTTGCCGAAGGGGCAAAGAGCGCGGGGAACGCCCGCCCTCTTTGCGACACTTGCCGCGAAGAGGGGATATCCGCTTTGGCGGTTTACTTTCCTTGCACCATGGTGAGGGAGATCTTCTTGCGGTCGCGATCGACCTTCTCGACCCACACCTTGACCGTGTCGCCGACGCGCACCACGTCGCTCGGGTGCTTGACGAAGCGGTTGGCCAGCTTGGAGATATGCACGAGGCCGTCCTGGTGCACGCCCACGTCGACGAAGGCGCCAAAGTCGACGACGTTGCGCACCGTGCCCTTGAGCTCCATGCCGGGCTCCAGATCGTCGATGGAAAGCGCCGAGCGGCTAAAGACCACCTCGGGCGCGTCGTCGCGCGGGTCGCGGCCGGGCTTCTTGAGCTCGTTGACAATGTCGATGAGCGTGAGGGTGCCGCAGTCCAGGTCGCTAGCCAGCGTCGAGATGCTGCCCAAACGGCGCTCGATGTCGGGTACGCCGCCGCGGCTGAGCTCACTGGCCGCCACGCCGGCGCGTTCCAAGACGGATGTGGCTACCTCGTAGCTCTCGGGGTGGACGCTTGTCGCGTCGAGCGGGTTCTTGCCGCCGCTGATGCGCAGAAAGCCCGCGGCGTTGAGATATGCCTTGGGTCCCAGCTTGGGGACCTTCTTGAGCTGGCGGCGATCGGTAAAGGCGCCGTTTTCCTCGCGGTACGCCACGATGTTCTTGGCCACGTTCGGCGTGATGCCCGATACGTATCCCAGCAGGCTCGCACTCGCGGTGTTCACGTCGACGCCCACGCGGTTGACGACGTCCTCCACCACGTGGCCCAGGGTGCGCGAGAGCTCGGCCTGGTCAAGGTCGTGCTGGTACTGGCCCACGCCGATGGACTGGGGCGGAATCTTGACGAGCTCTGCCAACGGGTCCTGCAGGCGGCGGCCCAGGCTCATGGCGCCGCGCACGGTGACGTCCAGATCGGGATATTCCTGGCTGGCGAGCTCGGAAGCGGAGTACACCGACGCGCCGGCCTCGTTAACGATGGTGTAGCGAAGGCTGGGTGCCTGCTCGGCAATGAACTCCGAGACGACTTCCTCGGTCTCGCGGCTGGCGGTGCCGTTGCCGATGACGATGGTGTTGACGCCGTCCTTCTTGACGAGGCGAGCGAGCTCGCGCTTGTTGCCGGCGACGTCGTGGCGTGGCTTGGTGGGATAGACCACGCCGTGGTCGAGCAGCTTGCCGGTCTCGTCCATGACGGCGACCTTGCAGCCGGTGCGGTAGCCCGGATCGAGCGCGAGCACGCGGGCGCCGCGCACGGGGCGTGCCGAGAGCAGGCTCTCAAGATTCTTGGCAAAGACGTTGATGGCCTCGGTCTGGGCGCGGACGGTGAGCTTGGCACGGGCCTCGCGCTCCAGCGAGGGAGCCATGAGGCGCTTGTAGCCGTCGGCGATAGCGGCGTCAAAGACGGGCGCGAACACGCCCTGGCGACGGGGCCAGCGGCTGCCGAGGCGCGCCGTGGCGGCAGCGCCGTCGACGTTCACGCGCACGCGGAGCTTGCCCTCGCGCTCACCGCGGTCGATAGCCAGCACGCGGTGGTTGGGTATGCGGCGCAGTGGCTCGTCAAAGTTGTAGTAGGGCTCGTAGGGAGTCTTTTCGGCGGGGTCGGTGGCCTCGACGACGATGTCGGCGGTGTTTTGCGTAAAGGCGCGCAGGTCGGCGACGTTCTCGGGGTCTTCGGCCACCGTCTCGGCCACGATGTCGGCAGCGCCGGCGAGCGCCTTCTCGGGCGTGTCGAAGCCGGCCTCATCGTTGACGTATGCCGCGGCGGCGTCGAGTGCGCTGCCCCTGGCCGAGGCCTGCATGATGATCATGTTGGCGAGCGGCTCCAGGCCGGCCTCGCGGGCCTTTTGCGCGCGGGTCATGCGCTTTTTGCGGTAGGGCTTGTAGAGGTCCTCGACACGCTGGAGCTGCGTGGCCTCGCGAATTTGCTGTTCGAGTTCGGGCGTGAGTTTGCCCTGGGCGTCGATGAGCAGAATGACGTCCTCTTTGCGCTGCTCAAGATTGCGCAGGTAGGACAGGCGCTCGTCGAGGGCGCGCAGGGCGACGTCGTCCATGCCGCCCGTGGCTTCCTTGCGGTAGCGCGAGATAAAGGGGATGGTGTTGCCCTCGTCGATGAGCTTGACGGCTGCCTCGACATTGACGGCCTTAAGGTTGAGCTCGCGGGCGAGCTGGGCGATAAGATCCATGAAACTCCTTGCGTTTGAGGTGCGTTTGCAGCACAGGGCTACCAAGGATACCACCCGTTCCAAAAGACTGTTTTGGGCCCGCGCCACGAAAACGGCCTATCTACTACGTTTGAACAGCATGGGTCGACCATCCCCCGGTTTTCCGAGAATACGCAAGCCGTCTACCTGCGGTTTTTATTTCGCGAAATTCGGCATGGTTGAGGACGATCGGTTAAACGTAGTAGATAGGCGCATTCCGTGGCGAACGAATCAAGCAGAGGTGCAAAATGGCCCCCGTCTCAGAAAAATCGTCGGCAAGGTAGCAAAAAGCCCCGCGGGCAGGAGGCTGCTCGCGGGGCAAAGAAGAGGGGCATATTTGTGGCGGACCGAAGGGTTCGGCATGGGGTTTCTGTCGCGGCTGCTCTTAAGGCATTACAGCTCGACGAGCTGGCCGGTCTCGGCGGCCTCCTTGATGGCGTTGAGAAGCGTGAGCGTCTTAACGTTGTCGGCGGGGGTCACGACGGGCTCGACCTCGCGGCGAACGACCTTCACAAAGTGCTTGAGCTGCATCTTGTGCGGCAGCGCCGGGTCCACAGCCGGGATTTCCATCTGCAGCGGCTTGTGCCAGTTGGAGGCGCCGTCGTAGGAGAACTGGTGTAGGCGGGGCAGCGAAAGGGCGCCCTTAGTGCCGCCGATAAAGTAGGCGTCGGCGTCGAAGGGGCGGTACTGCGGATCCTCGCGAGCGGTGGCCTCCCAGTTCCAGGGGCTGGCGGTGGCGTCGGAGATGGTCATGCTCGCAAGCGCGCCATCGGCAAAACGGACGTTGACCACGGCGGAGTCCTCGGTCTCAAAACCGCGGGCGGCGCTGGACTGCATGCCCTGGACGGCAACGGGCTCGCCCAGCAGGTAACGGAGCAGGTCGACGTCGTGCACCAGGTTGACCAGGATCGGGCCGGCACCCTTCTTGCGGCGCCACTCGACGTCGAAGTACTCGTCGTTCTTATAGATCATGTAGTGGAAGCTCGACACGGTGAGCTTGCCCAGCTCGCCGGACTCGATGATCTCCTTGGCTTTGTTGACGAAGGGATTGTGGCGACGGTGCTGGCCCACGAGCACGGGCACGCCGGCGGTCTCGGCCTCGGCGGCAAAGGCCTGGGCATCCTCGAGGTCGTTGGAGATCGGCTTCTCGACCAGCGGCACAATATTGCGCTTCACGGCCTCGCGGGCAACGCCCAGGTGCAGGTCGTTGGGGGTGGCGATGATGACGGCCTCGGGCTTGACCTCGTCCATCATCTGGGCGGGATCGGTGTAAAACGGCACGCCGGCGGCCTCGGCCGTGGCGCGGGCGCCCTCAAAGGCGTCGGCGATGGCGACGAGCTCGGCCTCGGGCTCCTCGGTGACAAAGCGGATGTGGTTGCGGCCCATGGCGCCGGCGCCGATAACGGCAATGCGGACGGGATTGAGCTCAGACATTTTGACTCCTTAATACTGGTGACCGGTGGAATGCGACAAAGGGACAGTCCCTTTGTCGCATCGGTAAAACTAGGCGGACTTCTTCTTGCTGTCGGAGACCATCATGTAGACGGTGAGCACGACGGCGATGGCGGCGATCACAATGGCGCCGTAGAAGGACTGCTGGTAGGCGGCGCTGCCGGCCTCGGCGTGATACAGCACAGCGGTGATGGGCTGGCTGATCCAGGTGGAAGCGGCATAACCCAAAAACATGATGCCGTAGTTGACGCCGATGTTGCTGGTGCCAAAGGCGCCACCGGTGAGCGGCGGGTAGATGACGAGCAGGGCGCCAAAGCTAAAGCCGAGCAGGGCGAGCGCCACAAAGAACATGCTCTGCGTAAAGCTCATCGACATGATGACGAGCGCGACGATGGTGACGACAAGGCTGATGAGCAGCGACTTGTAGGCACCGAGCTTGTCGATGATCTGGCCAAAGGACAGACGACCAACCAGGTTGGCGCAGGTGTTGACGGAGACGACCACGCCGCCGAGGGCGACGGCCGCGGCGCTCGTGGGGTCGGCGAAGAGCTGGACGGCGGCGATGGAGGCAACCTTGCCCACGAGCAGGGTGCCCGCGGTGGCGGCAAAGGCGAAGGTGACGATGAGGACCCAGAAGCGCGGGGTCTTAACCATCTCGCCCGGGGTGAGGTCGCCGAAGGTGCCGGCGTGTGCGCCGCCCTTGGGGGCCTCGAAGCCCTCGGGCAGCCAACCGGCCTCGGGGGCCTTCAGGAACAGGGCGGAGGCGGCGATCATCACAAAGAAGATGACGCCGAGCGCCTTAAGGGCGCCAAAGATGCCCAGACTCGGGATGAGAAGCGAGGCGAGCACCGGGGACAGTACGGCGGGACCGGCGGTCGAAGCGGCCAGGGTGATGCCGGAGGCGAGACCCTTCTTGTCGATGAACCACTTTTGGCCGGTGGTGAGCGCCGGGTTGTAACCCAGGCCGTTGCCGATGGCGGCGACGAGCGAGAACCACAGGTAGAACTGCCACGGCTCGGTGACGGTGCCGGACATGAACCAGCCCACGCCGTAGCACACAGCGGCGGCGATCACGACGTTGCGCGGACCGATCTTATCGGAGATGCGGCCGGCGAAGATGCCCGTCACGGCCATGATGGTCTGGAAGACCGGGAAAGCCCAGGTAAGGGCGCTCGACCACTCGGGGTAGACGGCGAGCAGGTTCTTGCTCACGACGGAATACAGCGCGATGGAGCTGATGAAGAACATGGTGACGCACGCGGCGGAAAGCACGACGGCGCGACCCTTGTTGGAGTTGGTGGAAGCCATTGGACTCTTTCTAATCGATACGGGGGAGGAGCGGGCGTGTCCGCGGGACCTCCCTGTCAGGTTGGTTTACTGGTCAGTCGGCTTGGCGACGCCGGACTCATCGGACCAGAGCTCGACACCCTTGTTCTTAAGGTAGTTGTCGGCATAGGCGCGACGGCCGCCGGGCTTGGCGGTGAGGTCGCCCATCATGTTGGAGAAGCCGCCATCGACCTTGATGGCGTCGCCGGTGGTAAAGTCCGAGCGCGTGGACGCCAGGAACATGACGGCGTTGGCGATATCGTTGACCTCGCCGATGCGGCGCGTGGCAATGAGGCGGCTGCGGCTCTTTTCGACTTCGGGGTCGGCGTAGAAGTTGGCTGACATCGGGGTCTTAACGAAGCAAGGCTCGACGCAGTTGGAGCGGACGCCGTAGGGGCCCCACTCGGCGGCGAGCATCTTGGACATCATGTTGACGCCGGCCTTGGTGGAGCTGTACACGCCCGAGAACGTCTCGGGGGAGTGGCTGGCGACGGTCGAGATGTGCACCAGGCGGCCCTGGCCGGCCTTGATCATCTCGCGACCAAAGCGCTGCGAGGTGATGAAGTAGCCGGTGAGATTGACGTTGAGCACCTGCTCCCAGTCGCTTAGCGGCAGGTCCTCCATGGCGGCGAAGCGCAGGATGCCGGCGGTGTTGACGAGGACGTCGACGCGGCCGAAGTTGGCGATGGTGGCGTCGACGGCAGCCTGGACCTCGGCCTCGTTGGTGGCGTTCATCTTGTAACCCTCGGCGTGGATGCCAAACTCGGCAGCGAGGTCGGCGGCAGCGGCCTTGACCTTCTCCTCGTCCAGGTCGAGCATGACGACGTTGGCGCCATTGCGGGCGAACTCGCGGCAGATCTCGGCACCCATACCGCCGAGCGCGCCGGTCACGGCGCAGACATCGCCCTCGAGCTTAAGCCAATTGCTCATAGGAACTTCCCTTCTTGTGCCTCCCGGTGGGTCGCTCCTATTAATCGACCCACGTGGTTTTCGCTGGTTATCGTATGCTTTGCATTTGCGCAGGTGAATTGCATATTTGTTAGAATGGCGTTAACCGTAGGTTTACACTATGCAATGCAGTTTATGCTCAACTGAGCGCGTGACCTGCGAAAGCAACCCCCTGTGGCATCATGTGGCCACAGGCGCGAAAACGGGAGATTGACGTGTACGATCGACGACTTGAGGCCATATCGGCCGCCGCGGAGCTGGGAAGCTTCTCGCGTACGGCGGCGAAGCTGCGCGTGTCGACGCCGGCACTCGTTAAGCAGGTATCGGGTTTTGAGGCGGAGTTTGGTATTACGCTGTTCGAGCGCTCGCATTCGGGCGTCAAGGTGACGCCGGCGGGTGCGTTACTGGTAGACGACGCGCGCTCGATCATGCGCCAGTCCGAGGACGCCCTGCGCCGTGCCCGACGTGCGGCGGGTGATGGCGGTGCCGTGCGCCTGGGCGTGTCGATGATGTGCCCGGGGCGCCAGACGCTTTCGATGTGGACGGGCGTGCACGAGCTGGAACCGTCGCTGCGATTTGAGATCGTGCCGGTGAGCGACCTCTACGACGAGCGCGAATCCGTCATGTGCAGCCTTGGTCGCGAGGTCGATGTGGTGCAGTCGAGTTTTTCGACCCCGCGCTGGGGCGACGCATGCCAAAAGCTCCGCATTGTCAACGTGCCGTTTTATATCGACCTGCCGCGCACGAGCCCGCTGGCGCGCAAGACGCGCATCACGGTCGCCGACTTAGAGGGCATGCGCCTGCGCGTGCTCCGTCACGGCAACGATGCCATGGACAGCCTGCGTATCGACCTGTTAGCCGACGGCGGCGTGGACGTGATCGATGTGGACAGCTTCGACTTTGCGCTCTTTAACGAGGCGGAGGAAAAGGGCGACGCGGTGCTCACCTGCGGCGCGTGGTCGGGGGTACACCCGGCCTTTGTGGGCGTACCGTTCCTGTGCGGCCGCGAGGTGCCGGTCTTTCTGCACTACCCGCTCGAGCCCACCCTCCAAGTACAAAAATTCGTGAACGCCATGGCTCAGCTTCTCAAATAGCTATCGTGTCGATGATTCTTTAATCCCCGTCCTAGAAAAATCATCTGGTAGAGTTGACCCCGCATGATTTACAAGACGCTATGCGCCACCTACTCTTTTGTCATTTAGGGGATTGAACTTGTGAATACTTCTGTCGCCAAGAAAGCCAGCCGGGCGGTGCGCTTGCTCATGATGGTGCTCACGGCAGTTCTCATCTTCTTCTTCATCAATGTTATGCTGCTCGTCTCCGATATTCAGGGCACGGCACGCGTGGTCAACTACGCCGGTCTGGTGCGCGGCACCACGCAGCGAATCGTTAAGCTCGAGGATGCAGGCCAGCCTCGAGATGACCTGCTCAGAGCCGTTGATTCATACATTAACGGTTTGCGTTACGGAAGTGATGACCTCAACCTCGTCCGTCTCGACGACGACGAGTATCAGGCAAAGATGACCGAGCTTGCAAACTATTATGATGAGCTTTGCGCCGAGATCATCCGCGTGCGCGAAGTCGGCTACGAGAACACCGACATCATCGCCATGAGTGAGGAGTTCTTTGGCATTTGCGACGATGCTACGCGACTCGCAGAGGACTACTCTCAGGAGAAGGCGTCGGCGCTCAACTATCTCGAGGGCTTGGTGATTATCGACATCGTGGGCTTGGTGGCGACCTTTGCGGTCGAACTTGTTCGCGCGGTGCGCACTGCCGCACTCAATCGCGAGCTGCAGAACAAAGTCTATCTCGACGAAGCCACAGGACTGCCCAACAAGAACAAGTGCGAGGAGATCTTGGGGCAGGAGCATCCCGTTTCCGCTGAAGCGCCCGTTGCGCTGTGCGTCTTCGATCTTAACAATCTGCATACGGTCAATAACAGCTTTGGTCACGAGAAGGGCGACGAATATATCCGTTCTTTTGCCCAGCAGCTGGGGCGCGTGGCGTCGGAGACCTGCTTTGTGGGCCGCGACGGCGGCGATGAGTTTATCGCGGTGCTGTGGGATGCCGATCGAGCTGCCGTGGAGTCCTTTCTCGCTCGGGTTCGTGCGAACATGAACGAGCATTCCGAAGCTCACTCCGACATGCATATCAGCTATGCGGTGGGCTACGCGCTTTCCAGTGATTTTGATGAACCGCCTACGATGCGCGAGCTCTTTTCCCGGGCCGACAAAAACATGTACATCGACAAGAACCGCGCAAAGACAGCCGAGGCAGCCGGGCCGCAACGCGAGGAACGGTAAGCTTGCAACAGAGGGCATAGAAAAGCCTCCGCAGCTCGTGTGGCTGCGGAGGCTTTATTCGTTGCGGCGCATTGTGTTTGGGTCGTTGAGATGAGTCGATTTGCCCCGAAAGAGGAGGGCATTGACCTTAGGGTCATGCCCGACGAATGAGCGGCAAATCGGCCATCTCGGCGGGCCGAACTACTCCAGCTCAAACGCTCCGGTGTAGAGCTGGTAGTAATATCCGCGCTTGGCGATCAGCTCGTCGTGGTTGCCACGTTCGATGATGCGGCCGTGGTCCAGGCAGATGATCGCGTCGGAGTTGCGCACGGTGGACAGGCGGTGCGCGATGACAAACGTCGTGCGACCCTCCATGAGCTTGTCCATGCCCGCCTGCACGATAGCCTCGGTGCGGGTGTCGATGGAGCTCGTGGCCTCGTCCAGGATCATCGCCGGCGGATCGGCGACGGCAGCGCGTGCGATCGAGATCAACTGACGCTGGCCCTGTGACAGCTGGGCGCCGTTGCCGGTGAGCATGGTGTCGTAGCCGTCGGGCAGGCGGGTGATAAAATCGTCCGCGCCCGCGAGCTTGGCCGCCGCGATGCACTCCTCGTCGGTCGCATTCAGGTTGCCGTAGCGGATGTTGTCCATCACGGTGCCGGTGAACAGGTTCACGTCCTGCAGCACCACGCCCAGCGAACGGCGCAGGTCGGCCTTGCGGATCTTGTTGACGTTGATGCCGTCGTAGCGGATCTTGCCATCGGCAATGTCGTAGAAGCGGTTGATGAGGTTGGTGATGGTCGTCTTGCCGGCACCGGTGGCGCCGACAAACGCGACCTTCTGACCCGGCTTGGCGTACACGGATACGCCGTGCAGCACCTCGTGGTCGGGCGTGTAGCCAAAGTCCACGTTGTCCATGACCAGGTCGCCACGCAGCGGCACGTACTCGATCTCGCCGGTCGCGCGGTGCGGATGCTTCCACGCCCACATGCCGGTGTGGTGGTCGGCCTCCTCGAGCTGCCAGGTGTCGGGGTTGACCTGCGCGTTGACAAGCGTCACGTAGCCCTCGTCGGCCTCGGGCTCCTCGTCGAGCAGCTCAAAGATACGCTCGGTGCCGGCAAGGCCCATGACCACGGCGTTGATCTGCATCGAGATTTGGCCGATCTGGCCGCAGAACTGCTTGGTCATGTTGAGGAACGGTACCACCACGGCGATCGAGAGCGGCAGGCCCGAGATGCTCAGGTTGGGCACGCCCAGCGCCAGGAAGATACCGCCTGCCAGCGCGACCAGCACGTAGAGCAGGTTGCCCAGGTTCATGAGGACCGGCATTAGAATGTTGGCGTACATGTTGGCCTTCTGCGAGACCTCGAAGAGCTTCTCATTGCGCTCGTCAAAGTCGGCCTCGGCGGCGGCCTCGTGGCAGAACGCCTTGACGACCTTCTGGCCGTTCATGACTTCCTCGATATGGCCCTCGACCACGCCGAGCTCGGTCTGCTGCGCGATAAAGAAGCGCGCGGAGTTGGAGCCGAGCAGCTTGGTCATAAAGGTCATAAACGCGACGCCGGCGATGATGACCATGCACATCCACACGCTGTAATACAGCATGATAAAGAACACGGTGACGATGACGATGATCGTCATGAGCAGGTTGGGCAGCGACTGGCTGATCATCTGGCGCAGCGTGTCGATGTCGTTGGTGTAGTGGCTCATGATGTCGCCGCGCTGATGCGTGTCGAAGTAGCGGATTGGCAGGTCCTGCATGCGGTTGAACATCTTCTCGCGCAGCTTCTCGAGCGAGCCCTGCGTGATGACGGCCATGGCGCGGTTCCAGAAGAGCGAAGATGCGACGCCCACGGCGTAGATGCAGCAGAGTGTAGTCACAAGTTTCAGAATTTTGGGCTGCGCGGCCGTCCAGTCGCCCGACTGCCATGATTCGCTGATGACCTGCAGCGCGCTTTGGAGAAACGTCGCGCCGATGGAGTTGATGACGGCACAGAGCACCACGCCGGCGACGACGAGGGGCAAAAGCACCGGGTAGAAGCTAAAGAGCGTCTTGATGAGGCGCGACATGGTGCCGCCCTTGCGGTTGAGCGCGCGCTCGGCGGTAGTTACCTTACTCATGTGCCTCGCCTCCTTCCTGGGTCTGAGCTTGCGATGCAGATGCCTCGGTGCCGGCTGCAGCGTCCTCGCCCTCGGCGCTCATCTTGTTCTGCGAGGTAAAGGTCTCGCGGTAGATCTCGCTCGTCTGGAGCAGCTCGTCGTGGTTGCCGATGTCCTTGATGCGGCCGCCCTCCATGACGATGATGCGATCGGCATCCTGCACGGAGCTAATGCGCTGGGCGATGATGAGCTTGGTCGTGTTGGGCAGATAGCTCGCCAGGCCCTCGCGGATCTTGGCGTCGGTCTTGGTGTCGACGGCGCTCGTGGAGTCGTCCAGGATCAAGATCTTGGGGCGACGCAGCAGGGCACGCGCGATGCAAAGGCGCTGCTTCTGGCCGCCGGAAACGTTGGATCCGCCCTGCTCAATCCAGGTGTCGTAGCCCTTGGGGAAGCCGTCGACAAACTCGTCGGCGCAGGCCAGATGTGCGGCCTCGCGGACTTCCTCGTCGGTGGCGTTCGGGTCGCCCCAGCGCAGATTCTCGGCGATGGTGCCGCTAAACAGCACGTTTTTCTGCAGCAC
This sequence comes from Collinsella sp. BIOML-A6, assembly GCF_009875845.1. Classification (NCBI taxonomy): domain Bacteria; kingdom Bacillati; phylum Actinomycetota; class Coriobacteriia; order Coriobacteriales; family Coriobacteriaceae; genus Collinsella; species Collinsella sp. BIOML-A6. The sequence goes on along the minus strand of NZ_WWSL01000015.1, from coordinate 44,718 downwards.
CATGGCTACCTGGTGGCGCAGCGCGTCCAGATCGTAGTTGCGTACGTCCACGCCGCCGACGCGCACGGTGCCCTCGGTGACATCGTACAGGCGGGCGATCAGGTTCACGAGCGTCGACTTGGCCGAGCCGGTGCCGCCGATAATACCGATGGTCTCGCCGCTTTTAATATGCAGGTCGATATCGTCGAGCGCCTGGCGGCGGGCATGCTCGGAGTACTTAAAGCTCACGTGGTCAAAGTCGATGGAGCCGTCGGCAACCTCGAGCACGGGCTCGGTCGGGTTGGCGATCATGGGCTCGGCGGCCAGGACCTCGGTGATGCGGTGCGCCGACTCGTCGGCCATGGTCACCATGACAAAGATCATCGACAGCTGCATCAGGCTCATGAGGATCTGGAAGCCATAGGTAAAGATGGATGAGAGCTGTCCAACGTCGAACAGGGTGCCCTGGCTCGTGATGATGAGCTTGGAGCCCAGGTAGATGATGACGACAAATGCGCCGTTGACGCAGATGTTCATCATGGGGTTGTTAAAGGCGAGCAGCTTTTCGGCGCGGGTGAAGTCCATCTGGACGTCGCGCGCGGCGGTGGCGAACTTCTCTTTCTCGTAGTCCTGGCGCACGTAACTCTTGACCACGCGCATGCCGGTGACGTTTTCCTCGACGGACTCGTTGAGCGCGTCGTACTTGTGGAATACGCGGGCAAAGATCGGGCGCACCTTATAGATGATAAAGAATAGGCCAAAGCCCAGCAGCGGAATGATGACCAGGTAGACCATGGCGACGCTACCGCCCATGGCGTAGGCCATGGCAAAGGCGAAGACCAACACCAGCGGTGAGCGCACGGCGATGCGGATGAGCATCATAAAGGCCTGCTGCACGTTGTTGATGTCGGTGGTGAGGCGGGTGACGAGCGAGGGGCTCGAGAACTCGTCGATGTTGGCGAAGCTGAACGTCTGGATCTTGTAGAACAAGTCGCGACGCAGGTTCTTGGCAAAGCCGCAGCTGGCATGGCTGCAGGTGATGCCCGCAACGGCGCCAAAGGCGAGCGACGTCAGCGCAATGAGCACCAGAAAGCCGGCGGTGGGCAGCATCTGGGCGACGGTGGCACCGTCTTTGATGGCGTCGATCATGTCGGCGGTGATAAACGGGATCATCATTTCGCAGATTACCTCGCCAAGCACGAGCAACGGCGTGGCAATGGTGACTTTCATATAGTCGCGGATGCTGCCCATGAGGGTTTTAATCATCCAGTTCCTCCCAGGTTACGCGGATTTTTTCGAGCATCTCGGCGAGCTGTTCGCGCTCGTCGTGCGTAAGGGCGCTAAAGGCCTGTTCCCTAAAGCGAATGCGGGCCGCCTGGTCGATACGGGCGTTTTCCCGGCCGGTTTCGGTCAGGCGAATGGTGAGTTGCCGTCGATCCTTGGGGTTACGGCTGCGTTCGATGAGGCCGTTGACCTCGAGCTTGGACAAGATCTCGGAAAGCGACCCCGGCTTGAGGTCAAAGTGCATGCCGAGTTCCTGCTGAGACATCTCGCCGCCGGGCTGCTTTGCCAGCAGGCAGATGATGGGCGCCTTGCCGGACACGCCTCCGCCATGAAAATGCATGTAATGGCCGCAAAAACCCAAGCCGCTCAGGATGCGCTTGGCGAGTTTGTCTTCGGCGCTGACCGCTTCGGGTACATCCGCCGGCTGTGACGGGTCGCCACCGGGCTCGTGCGAACAAAGGCTCAGAGGTTCATCGCACATGAATTAATGTTGCTCCTTTCTTTAGTTAGGTAGTGGAATTGTTTTGTGCCTAACCAATCTAGGGGCGCATGGATTAATTGTCAAGGTACCAAACTAGCCGTTACGCGGTTTTACCAAACGCCGTAACTGCTCGACGCTGCAAGCCCGCCAGAGCGGCAATCTGCCCTTCAACTTCGGCGGCATGACCAGAAGGTAACATCGGCGTTGCCCGACTAGTCGCTTTGGCACTTGGGGACGTTCCTTTTGTGCCGGCACTCGGGGACACTCCTTGCACCATTTGCCGGTGATTTGTAGTAGTCGTTGGGGACGTTCTTGTTTGACTAGTCATTTAAGAACGTCCCCAACGACTACTTCGTTTTCGTAACCTTTCCGCAACAATTTGCCCGTCGTGCTGCTCGACTCCGCTCACAACGTCTCCTGCGCTACACTTAGTCGCACTGTGGCGCTGCTGCGCCGTGCCCGAACCAAGGGGGACACTCATGAAGAACACTCAGCTGCTGCTGATCAACGATATGTGCGGCTACGGCAAGGTCGCGCTTTCCGCCATGCTGCCGGTGCTGTCGCACATGGGTTACCGTATCCACAATCTGCCGACGGCACTTGTGTCCGATACGCTCAACTATCCCAAGTTCTACATTCACGACACCACCGAGTACGTGCGCCAAAGCCTCGCTATCTGGGAGGAGCTCGGCTTTGAGTTCGACGCCATCTCGACCGGCTTTATCGTGACCGAGGAAGAGGCGCGCATCATCTCGGACTTTTGCCACCGCCGCGCGCAAAAGGGCACCAAGGTTTTCGTCGACCCCATCATGGCAGACAATGGCAAGCTCTACGCCGGCGTGCCCGAGTCGACCATCGGCCTTATGCGCAGTCTGGTCGAGTGCGCAGACTACGCGGTGCCCAACTATACCGAGGCGTGCCTGCTTACCGATAGGCCTATGGCCGAAGAGATTACACCCGATGAGGCCCGCGCCCTTGTGGACACCGTGCGTGAGCTGGGTGCCAAGTCCGTGGTCATTACGAGCGCCGTAGTCAATGGCACGAACGCGGTTATCGGTTACGACCATGTGGCGGGGGAGTACTTTACGATTCCCTTTGAGCTCATTCCGACCTATTTCCCGGGCACGGGCGACACGTTCTCGGCGGTGCTCGTAGGCCGCGTTATGGCAGGTTGGAGTCTGCAGCGCGCGACGTCCGATGCCATGCGTGTGGTGGCTGAGCTTATCGAGCGCAATGCCGACCAAGAGGACAAGTCGGCCGGCCTTCCCATCGAGGCATGCCTGGACGTGATTGACCATGAGTAATGCCGACGAGGGCGGCGTCAAGCCTGCGGGCGAGAACAGACCGCTCGGCGCGCCGCGTGGCAAGCGTCCTCGTATCCGCGTGAGCTGCGTGGACCAGCTGGGTGCGTGCCGCTGCCACCATGGTCACAAGCCGGGCGACGTTTTTGACTTCGACCGAGACCGCGGCAAGATGTGCTCCATGGCCTGTCACGTGGGCTTTCCCTATATCGATATCCTGCGCTACGGCGGAACCGTGCCTGGCAACGAGCCTGGTACGGCAAAGTTCTGCTGCCCCGAGGTCGATACGCTGAACGTCTGGCTTGCCGAGATCGTCGACGAGTAGCCGAGTGTGACAAAGGGACAGTCCCTTTGTCACACTCGGCGGTGGACGTGCCTCTTCATGCTCTAAATCTCAAATCTCTGCATTTCATCCGATTTTGTGCTCAAAAAAACTCTGCATTTCATCGATAATCAAGCATATAAATCTTTGCATTTCATTTGATGGCACTGAGGGGAGAGCCTATGCTGCGTAGGAAAATAGCGGCCGAGCTGGAGCGTTGGCTGAAGTCTGCCGAGCAAAAGGCCTTATTCATCACGGGTTCTCGCCAGATCGGCAAAAGCTATTCGATTCGTGCATTTGGCAAAGCCAGCCACGCAAACTATATCGAGCTTAACCTCATGGAAAATCGCCAGGCAAAAGACGCTCTTCTCGAGGCGCGGGATGCCGATGATTTCATCAGCAGGGTGACGCTTCTCTCGGGAAAGTCGATTGCACCGGGCAAAACGCTCGTATTTATCGATGAGGTCCAAGAGGCCCCCGACATCATGACAATGGCAAAGTTCCTTGTTGAGGATGGGCGGTGCCGCTGGGCGTTTTCGGGGTCAATGCTCGGGACTCAGCTCAAGGGCGTCAGGTCCTATCCCGTGGGGTATGTTCACGAGCTTAGGATGTTCCCGCTCGATTTTGAGGAGTTTTGCTGGGCAATCGAGGTGAGCGAGGGAGCTCGCCAAACGATACGCGACGCGTGTATCAACGAGAAGCCCATTCCTGATTACATTCATGACGCGATGATGGCAAACTTCAGGACCTATACCGTTGTCGGCGGAATGCCAGAGGTCGTGCAGCGCTTCCTTGACATGCGGGGCGACCTTGCCTCTGTTCGTCAGCTACAGTCAGAGCTCAATGAACAGTACCGGCGGGATATCTCCAAGTATGCAAGTGGGCGAGCCCTTCAGGTGCAGAGCATTTACGATCAGCTCCCTATTATGCTCGAGGGCGAAAACAAACGCTTCGTGCTCAATTCCATTGACCCCAAGGCGCATTACGACAAGTACCAGCGAGATTTTGTCTGGCTTGTCGATGCCGGCGTTGCTCTCAAGGCCGATATCGTAACCGAGCCAAAATCGCCCCTGCTCAAGACGGCGCGGCCATCGCAGTTCAAGCTATATCAATCGGATACGGGCATGTTGATGGCGCGCTACCCCGTTGGAGTCGCCCAAGCGGCGTATCTTGATAACAAGGAGCCCAATCTGGGCGGCATTTACGAAAACGTGGTGGCCCAGCAGCTGGCTGCCCAAAATCGCCAGCTTTACTACTATCAGACAAAAAAGCGCGGCGAAGTGGACTTTGTGGTCGACGGGCCGGCTGGGACGGCTGTTCCGATCGAGGTTAAATCGGGCTCCTATTACCACGCGCACGCTGCGCTCGGTCATGTGCTTGATACGGCCGAATATGGCGTAAGGCTCGGAATTGTTTTCTCGAGAGGCAACGTTGAGCGCAACGGAGCTGTTCTTTATTTGCCGCTATATGCGACCTGGGCCCTTTCGGATGTTTTGGGTGACGCCCGTGCCGAGGGGATAAAGCTGGAGGTCAAGCCGGTCTAGGGCCAGTCCTCGATGCGACAAAGGGACAGTGCCTTTGTCGCATCCGCTATCCCGAGATAATGAGTGTGGATTTTCTCCCGTTTAGAGCGCGCTTGAACGTTCAAAGTGGGAGAAAATCCACACTCGATTTATGCCGATGGCGCGGTTCGCGCGCTCGCTTGCCTACATTTGCTCGAGCATGGCGGTGCAGCCGGCGAGCACATCGCGGTAGGTGGCATCGAAGTTGCCGGTGTACCAGGGATCGGCCACGTCGCCGGGGCGCTCGGTCCAATCAAGCAAGCGCGTAATCTTGCCGTCGGGGTCGTCGCCAAAGATGCGATGCAGGCCGCGCGCGTTCTCAGCATCCATGTAGACGATGTGATCCCAGTCGCCATACTCCGCGCGACGCACCTGGCGCGCGCGGTGGGCAATGACGGGAATCCCGACTTCGCGCAGCTTGGCGACCGTGCCATGATGCGGCGGGTTGCCGATCTCCTCGGTTGAGGTCGCTGCGGAATCGATGACAAACTCCGCCTCGCGCCCAGCGCGGCGCACGAGCTCGGTAAGCACCGACTCAGCCATCGTCGAGCGGCAGATGTTCCCATGGCAGATAAACAGTACGCGTTGCATAGGACGATACCTTTCATATAGAAGGCTGCTAAGGAGTCGAAGCCGGGCGCATGCCAAGTTTTATTTCTTGGCCAGTTTGAAGTAGCGCTCAAATATCAATTCGAAAACGTAATAGAACATCAATCGGCTGTCGAGGTCCATGCTGCCCAAGCGGATTTCTTTTTGCACGGTGTAGATAGGGTAGTCGGCTAGTTTCGAGAGAGAGTTTCGAGAAAAGCCGGTGAGCGTGACGACCTTGCATCCGCGCGTTTTGGCTATCGATGTGGCGTCAATAGACACCTGCGTCTCGCCGCTTACGGAAACGCTGAAGACCAGGTCGTTTTTGCCGAGGAGTTCTGCGTAATGCCTCATGACATGGCGTTCACTGAGCGTATCGGTGTTCTTGCCCATGATCTTGAGCTTTTCCGCCATTTCGAGGCACGGGTATTTCGAAAAGCCCGAGCAGAAGAACACGATATGCGAGGCGTCCTGGATAAGGCTCACGACCGAATCGATGACCCGGTCGTTAAGCAGATCTTTGGTCTGTACGAGCTGGGTGTCGAGCGGAAGCGTCTCGATAGTGAATCGATTGCGGTCGAGCGAGGCGGAATACGATTGTTTGAGCTCCGTAAACCCCGAGAAGCCAAGCTTATGGGCAAGCCTGACGATTGTATTGGGAGCGACAAAGAACCGTTCAGCAACGCTCTTAAGCGTGACATCGTCAATATCATCGCGTAGTTCGATGATGTAGCGCATGATCTCGCTTTCGAGATCGTTGAGCTTGCTCTCGCCAGCTCGCACATGATCATAAAAAGATTCTTGATCTTTCATAAGATGTTTCAGCCCCTCGTACCTCGCCGTATATATGGTACCGCTTTGTGTTGCCAGGTGAGAAATCGGTAATCGGTCAAGATTGCCTATTGCCCATGAACTGGGCAAACGTGCGTGTCTGCCTACACATATCTGTGTTGTGAGCGAAATCATGTGTCCCCGTTTCGCATTGACCCACACGGAGACTCGCAAATGACCTTATGTCGCAAAATGACAATCGAAACGAAGCAAGCCGAGGACAACCGCGGAGCCCAAGGTCTTCGAGAACACCGATCAGCCAACCCTGGAGGGACGGAACATGAAGGATAAGCTCAATATTGTGATCGTTGGCGGCGGCTCCACGTGGTGCCCTGGCATTCTTAAAGCCCTGACCAAGCACATGGACATTCTGCCGCTGAACCGCGTGATGCTCTATGACATCGATGCCGAGCGTCAGCGTCCGATCGGCGAGTTTGGCAAGATCCTCTTCGCCGAGGAGGAGCCCGGTGTGGAGTTTGGTTACACCACCGATAAGGACGAGGCTTACACCGACGTTGACTTTGTGCTCTGCCAGATTCGTACCGGCGGCTACGAGATGCGTAGCAAGGACGAGAAGATTCCGCTACATATGGGAATCATCGGCCAGGAAACGGTGGGCCCTGGCGGCATGGCTTACGGTATGCGCTCCATGCATGACATGGTTGAGATCGTCAACGACGTTCGCGCTCATAGCCCGGAGGCGTGGATTATCAACTACACCAACCCGGCTGCTATTGTGGCATATGGTCTCGAGCGCGTCCTGCCCGATGAGCATCGCGTCCTCAACATCTGCGACCAGCCTGTCAACCTCATGCGCTCTTACGGTCGCCTGCTCGGTCGCGATATGAGCAAGACGGAGCCCGTGTACTTCGGCCTCAATCACTTCGGTTGGTTCAAGCACATCTACGATGAAGAGGGTCATGACCTCGTCCCGCAGATTAAGGAGTACACGGAGAAGAACGGCTTCCTTCCTGCCGATGCCGAGCAGCGTGACCAGTCCTGGCTCGACACCTACGCCATGGTCAAGGACATGCTCGAGGACTTCCCCGACTATCTGCCCAACACTTATCTGCAGTACTATCTGTATCCCGAGTACAAGGTCGCTCACCTCGACCCCGACTACACTCGCTCTGACGAGGTTATCAACGGCCGTGAGAAGCGCGTATTCGCCGAGTGCAAGCGCGTTGCCGAAGTCGGCACCGCAAAGAACTCCTCGGTTGTGCAAAACGACGCTCATGGCGATATGATCGTGGAAATCACCTCGGCCATTTATCGCAACACCAACAAGACCTTCATTGTCATCGTGCCCAACAACGGCATTATCGAGGGCATGCCCGATGACGCCATGGTCGAGGTCGCGGCAAGCGTGGGCGCCAATGGCCCGCAGCCCTATGCTGTTGGCAAGATCGGTACCTTCTATCGCGGCCTTATGGAGAACCAGTACGCCTATGAGCGCCTGACTGTTGAGGCTTGGATGGAGGGTTCCTACGAGAAGGCTCTGCAGGCACTCACGCTTAATCGTCTGGTCGGTGACGCAAAGAAGGCTCGCAAAGTGCTCGACAAGCTCATCGAGGCCAATAAGGATTACTGGCCGGAGCTTAAGTAGCTAGTTCCATAGCGCTTGATAACTGTTATGGGGCGTGTGGGCTGTAGAGCTGCACGCCCCGTTTCTTTAAGAGGGGTATCCCATGAACAAAGATGAGCTGCTGGCAAAGTTCCAGCGCCTGGGCAAAGTCCTCATGACGCCTGTCTTGATCCTGCCAATCGCCGGCATCCTTCAGGGCTTTGGCAATGCCTTTACCAGCCCCGCCCTTACGGCAGCTGTTCCCTGGCTTGCTGCTCCGGGCTTTGCGATCTTCTTTTCGATTCTCAAGGCCGCTGCCGGCATCGTTATGAACAACATCCCGGTTATCTTCTCGATTTGTCTCGCCTATGGCTTCGCCAAGTCCGAGAAGGCTACCGCGGCGCTTTGTGGCTTTTTGGGCTACATGTGCATGAACTCCGTGATGGGCACGTTCCTTACGGCGACTGGCGTTATCGATCCCGCGAATCTTACGACGGGCCAGAGCACGATCCTCGGTATCACCACGCTCGACACTGGCGTTATCGGCGGCCTTCTGGTGGGTGCAATCGTCGCATGGTTGCATAACCGTTACTACAAGATTGAGCTGCCTGCCGTGTTCTCCATCTTCAACGGCACGCGCTTTATCCCGGCGGTAACGCTGCTCTCGTGCAGCGTTCTCGCATTGGTCATGTCCTTTGTTTTCCCGTTTATTCAGAACGCTCTCGGTGCGCTATCCGAGTTCATCAAGACTACGGGTGCTTTTGGTGCATTTGTCTACGGCGCCGGCGAGCGCATGCTCCTGCCTTTTGGCCTGCATCACTTTGTCTATTTGCCGTTCTTCTTCACGTCGCTCGGTGGCGTCGAGACCATCGACGGCCAGACCGTTCAGGGCGCTATCAATATCTACAACGCGATCCTGGGCTCTCCCAGCATGTCGTTTAACATCGAGGTCAGCCGTTTTGTCATGAACGGCAAGGTTATCTTCGCCATGTTCGGCCTGCCCGGAGCTGCACTCGCCTTCTACAAGACGGCGCTTCCCAAGAACAAGAAGAAGACCGCAGCGCTTATGATTGCCATCGTGGTGCCTTGCATCCTCTCCGGAATTACCGAGCCGCTCGAGTATTCCTTCCTGTTTATCGCGCCCATCCTCTACGTGTTCCACGCTCTTATGGCTGGTCTTGCCTATGCGCTGACCTATATCCTGCAGTTTAACGTGGCCGGTTCCGCGTCCTTCGGCGGCCCGCTCTTGTCGTTGATCTTTAACGGCATTATGGGTGCAGCCAAGGGCTCCAACTGGCAGGTTATCCTGTTCCTCGGCCCCATCTACTTCGTGGTGTACTACTTCGTCTTCAAGTTCATCATTCTTAAGAAGGACCTTAAGACCCCCGGCCGCGAGGAAGAGTCCGACGATGAAGCCGAAAAGGCTCCCAAGACCGTGATCAGCGACCTCATTCCCGCCATCGTTGAGGCAGTGGGCGGCGACAACAATATTAAGTCTGTCGAGGCCTGCTTCACCCGTCTGCGCATCCAGCTCAATGACTGTGACAAGGTGGTTGATGACGCCGAGTTTACCGAAAAGCTCGAAGCGCGTGGCATCGTGCATGTTAACGGCGGCGTGCAGATTGTCTACGGTAACATGGCTTCTAACTACGCAACTCAGATGCGCGAGTTACTGGGTATGGAGTAAACGACTCAAACACACAATCAAGATTAATACAGGTTGGCGTCCGATCCTTCAATCGGGCGCCAACCTGTGCTGTTTTGGGGTGAATGGGCAAGTACATGACGTGCTCGCTGCTCTCTTTTGGTGCTGCCTATCGTGTATTCGGACGCCTTGCGACGGTGAGGTGCGTTCTTTTTGGTTCTAGCGTGTTTGCGGCTAGCGCTGCGCCCGAAGTCGATTTGCGCAGCTGATATACAGAGCGTTAACCGCGCTTTGTAGGCTCATGCCCTCAACCAAGGCGGTCGAGTACTCGCTGAGTGACTCCGCGCTCACAGGTAGTAAGAGCTCACGCGCCCCGTTGTTATCGAATGCCATGTTGCTCGATATCCAAATAACGCGGCAACCTCGCCGCTTGGCCTCAACGTAAAGATTGAAGATATGGCTCGTCTTCCCTGAGAACGATACAAAGATGGTTAGATCGTCGGGCTGGAGCAGACAGAGCGACGTCTCCTGTCCCTTGACGGAGCCAAATGAGAAGCACAGTCGGTTTACGCGGCTCAGCTTTTCGCAGAGTGAGCGGGCGGCGAGATTGGAGAATGAGCTTCCGTATACGTAGACATTTTGCGCATCGAGAAGCCAGTCAACGGCCCGCTCGAGTCGATCCTCAGTGAGCAGGCGTTTTGTTTCAAGCAAAGAGGTCTCTACGATGTCGAAATACCAGGGTATATCGATTTGCTTATGAGCCCTTGCCTCGGTTGTCTCACGCTGGAGCCAAGCGTTGAAGTCGTCAACTTGCTCTTTGAACGATCGAAAGCTCGAGCCGTTTACGCGCCTGCAGAAGCGCGAGATGGTCGCGGGCGATGTATTGCACGCGCGGGCAAGTTCTTCTATTGAGAACTCTGGGATCTCGTCGTGATGGGAAAGGGCGTAGAGTGCGATGTGGGCGTCAAGGCTGCCGCCCTTCTCGACGTCTTCGATACAAGACCTGAGGTTCGAATAGACCTCGTACATCGACATTCAAATCACTCCAAACGATAATGCCCCGGAGCGGATACGCCATCTCCGGAGCATCGTGGTGAAGCTATGGAACAGGATTTATTCCATGCCCAAGTATTCTCTCATTTCAACTTTGTAGACAGAAGCTTTATTGCCGTAAACGATCTGAACACCGCCGCCAACGTGCACGATGGCGCTGGCTCCGAGGTCTTTGGTGAAGACGCTATCGTCCTTGACTAGGGCGGTGTCTTTGAGGCTGAGCCTCAGGCGAGTGAAGCAGGCGTTGACGCCCGAGATGTTATCGGCGCCGCCCACGGCATCCACGATCTGCGGGATGAGGTCGCTTACCTGGACAGGTGCTTTGGAGTCGATGACCGACGTGTCATCCGCTGCCTGCGTGTCATCATCCTCGCGGCCCGGGGTTTTGAGGTCAAATTTCTTGATAAAGGTGCGGAACAGCACGTAATAGATCCCGAAGTAAGCGACGCCGAGCGGAATAAGCCAGAACCAGTTGGAGCCTTTATCGGCGTTCATGATGCCGTTGAAGATCCACGAGAGGAGCGGTCCGCCGAAGGCGGAAGGCCCGGGCACATTGAACTGTACCAGGTAGGTGAGTACATACACGATGCCGCACAGCAGGGCGTGGACCACATAGAGTATGGGCGCTACAAAGAGGAAGGAGTACTCGAGCGGTTCGGTTATGCCCATGATGGCGGCCGGAATAACGGCGGCGATCATGAGGGAGCCGACCTTCTTCTTATTCTCGGGACGGGCACAGTGGTAGATGGCGAGTGCCGCCGCGGGCAGGCCGCACATGGCGAACAGCACCTTGCCGTTCATGACGTATTTTGAGATGTCGATGTCGTACATCATGCCGGGCGTGTTGAGCATGGCGTTGTAGATGTTGACAGCACCCTCGACGGTCTGGCCGTCAACCTGGATGCTACCGCCCAGAGAAGTGAAGAAAAACGGCAGGTAGATGAAATGATGCAGGCCGAAGGGCAGAAGCATGCGCTCGGAGAAGCCATAGATGAACGCGCCAAACACCCCAGTGGAATCGATGAGTGTCGAGGCGGCCTTTAGGCCGGTTTGCACAAACGGAAACACGAAGGCGAGCGCAACGCCCACTAGGCTTGCGAAAACGACGGTGAGGGCGGGGACGCAGCGTGTGCCGTTGAAGATACCGAGCACCGGCGGAAGCTGCACCTTATAGAATCGGTTGTGGATCCACGCGACGACCAAGCCGATGATGATGCCGCCGAATACGCCAGTATCGAGTGTGGTTACGCCCAGGATGGCGTTCTGACCGGTCTGCAGGTTGGCGGGATCGATGGTGCCCAGCAGGATAAGCAGCTGACCCATGATCGTGTTCATGGTCATGTAGCCGATGAAGCCCGAGAGCGCGGCGGTCGCCTTCTCGGCCTTGGCGTAACCGTAGGCGATGCAGATCGCAAAGAGAACCGAGATGTTACCATTGATAACGTTGCCGGCTGCTTTGATGAGCGTGCTAATGATCACCATCGGCTCGGTGCCCAAAAACGGGCAGAGCGAGATGAGGTTGGCATTGGAAAGGGCGGAGCCCAGACCGACCAAAATGCCGGAAACGGGCAGGAGGAGGACCGGCGCCATGAGCACCTTGCCGAGTCTCTGGAACTCGCTGTAGAGCTTGTTTTCTTTCATGATGTTCCTTCGATGCACGGGGAGTTAGGACAGGGTCGGCCAATAATCGCCGTTCGCTTCGATCAGGTCGTCGAGGATTTGGCGCGCGACGGTAGTCGAAGGGACGGTCTTGTTGATTGCGATGGCTTCGAGCGCCTTCTGGTAGGAATGCTCGTAATATGCGTCGACGGCGAGCTTCTCACTGGCATTCTGCTCTTCGATAAGCCCCTTGTAAAAGGTGGGGATAGCAGGTTGGCTGATGGGTTCGGGGCCCCAAGAGCGCAGGTAGGCGGGGACCTCGACCATGGCGTCGTCGGACAGATTGGGGATGGCGCCGTTATTCTCGACGATTACGAGATAACGTTCGCACTTGTTGTAGGCGATAGAGGCGGCTGCGTCGACGATAAAGTCGCCAAAGACCGTGAAGCTCTGTACGGGGCTCTTGTAATTAACGGGATCTGCCAGGTACTTGTCGTGCTCGGCAAACATCTCCTTCTCGCGTCCGTTGATGACGTTGTCGGCGCGCGTCCAGTTGGGGTCCATGTCATCTGCCATGTCTTTGGAGTACAGGTAGTACTGCAGGTAGCTGTTGGGCAGATACTCGGGATAGTCCTTCACAATCTTGACGTATTGACCCCAGGTGTGCATCCAGTCCTTGTCCTTGTGATGCTTGTCGCTCACGGCCATGCCGTGCTCGAGAATCATCTGACGGAGCTCCGGCAGACGATCGTGCCCCTGCTTGTCGTAAATTTTGGTAAACCAGCCAAAGTGATTGAGTCCAAAATACATGGGGTCGATATCGCGCCAGCTGGGAAGTCCGAGCATCTTAGAGTACGAGAGCAAGATAGCCGTGGGCATATCGCAGATGTTAAGGATATGGTCGTTGTCAAACTCGCGACGTGTGGCCTCGGCGACAACTGCGGCGGGGTTGGAATAGTTGAGGATCCAGGCGTCTGGACTGTATTTCTTGGCGTAGCGTACGAGGTCGAAGACGCCGGGGATGGACCTGATGCCATAGGAGATCGAACCGCCGGCGCCGCAGGTTTCCTGTCCCACGCAGCCGTACTTGAGAGGGATGCGCTCGTCTTGGCGACGCATCTGAAGGCCGCCCTGGCGGATTTGCGCGAAGACGAAGTCGACATCGGTGAATGCCTTTTCGGGATCGGTCGTCACGACGACTTCGATGTCAGGAGCTTCCTGCTCGATGAACTGCTTCATGATGTCGTAGACGAGATGCATGCGCTTCTCGTCGATGTCGTACAGGGCGAGTTTGCACAGCGGTAATTCGTTTTTCTTCTGCAATAGGCTCTGGATGATGCCGGGAGTGTGGGTGCTGCCGGCCCCGGCGATTACAACTGCTTTCTTGTCCATGTGGTAAACCCCTTTCGTGAGGATTGACCACTTCAGACTACGAAAGCTTTACCTGCGATTCTATCGATTTTCAGATTGCGAAAAACGATAGCGATAATCTTAACAGGATGCGCTTTGCGTGGTTAAATAGCGCCGGGAAAGATGCTGACTTGGGCGGCAGACGACGTGTTGCATGGCTGCAGGAGCGAACGCCAGGCGGTCAGAAGATGGCGGGCGGTGCTGCGTCTAAGTGGCCTTTGCATGATTGTTTTAAATGCAACTAGCTCGCATACGTTGATTGTCGCTTTGTCGACTGCCAAAAATGAGTCGGCTGGACAGTTAGTTCAGATACGTATGGATTGAGGTCGTCAAGGAGTATCAGCAGGTTCCTTCATGGGCGCTTGGAAAGCATGTGATTGAGACTGATTTGCGTTATAGCTTTGGTTTTGACTGCGAAATGCGGTACTGGCCTCGCTTTGTAGAGCTTGGATGGCTGAGGTGAGTACGTATCTGAATCAACTGTCCAAACTCATTTGCAAGGACGTGCATTGATACATGTTCAGAGCTTTTTGCGCCGCTTGAGCACGCTCGGCTTAGCCAGCGGCATGCGCGGCTTTTGGCTGCAATTGCGCTACCCGCGGTGGCGCTCCCAGCGAGCCAACTTAATCGTCACCAGCGTGAGCACCCAGGCTATGAGCGAGAATGCGGCACCAACCGCGCCAACGTAGGCAATGCCAACTCCGCTTACCACGGCGCCGCCTACTGCGGTGCCAAACGAAATGCCGACGTTAAACGCCATGGGCTCAACCGAACTTGCGAGTACCATCGACTTGGGGTGGCGGCTGCGTGCCACATCCATAAAGTGTGTGATGCACGACACCGAGAACAGGTACATGAGCAGCGCCAAGCTAAAGACAAAGACCAGCGCGAGCGGCATGGTGCCGCCCACAGCAAACAGCCCGAGCAACGCCGCAGCCTGCAGCACAAACGTCACAAGCAGCGCCTTCATGCCAAAGCGCGCATCGATCCATCCGCCTAAGATGTTCGAGATCAGGCAGAATACGCCGTAGGCCATAAGCGTGGTACTCGCCTGAACGGTGCCCATGCCCAGCACCTGCTCAAGATAAGGCGTCACGTAGCCGTAGAACACATAGACCGAGCCCACGCCAAACAAAAAGATAAGCATGCCGGTGATGATGCTCGGCTCGCGTAGCAGACCCGCCTGTTCGCGAAAGGTGGCAGGCTCGTCGGTTTGCCCAGCGCGCGGCATAAACGCCACGAGCGCTCCGCAGATCAAAACGGCAAAGGTCAGCGTGCCGTACATGGCCACGTGCCAATCGAGCGTGTCGGCCACAAGCTTGCCGATCGAAGTGACAAAGACCATTGCCACGGAAAACGCACCATATACCACCGAGATGGCAAGCGAAGTTTGCTGCGGGGACAGCAGTTCGGGGATGTACGTCACGCCCACGGCGAGCAGCGCGCCCGAGACGGATCCCAGGACAATGCGCGAGATAAAGAGCACCTGGAAGTTGGGCGCCAACGCCATGACCAGGTTGCCGAGCGCAAAGACGATGCTGTAGCACACGAGCAGCTGGTAGCGGCGGAATCGCCCCGTGCTGAGCGCAAGCACCGGCGTCGCGTTAGCGTAGACGAGCGCAAACACGCTGATGAGCTGGCCCGCAGTGGCAAGCGAGATGCCGAGTTCCGTCGCCAAGTCGCTTTCGATGCCGATGACCACGAACTCGGAGCAGCCGAGCGAGAATCCCAACAGCACGAGCAGCGCCAGGCAGAGCTTGGTGCGCGCGGGGGAGAGCGCGGCGGCGGTTGACTTACTTTTAGGCGTGGTTGCGGCGGTCAAGGTTGTCACTCCAATGTCGCATGAATAAGCGGGATTCAATCCCTGCAACTCTAACAGAATGTGTCAGGTGCCTGCCCCCCTTTGTCGCAGGCTGCGCTTGCCTGTATAGTCGCAATACAGGCGAAGATGGTCTCAGGTACATCGCGGGCGACAGGAGATCCCATGGGCATGCATACGACAAAGGTTGCAGTGGGCGAGGGCAAGTTTGCGCTCGAGGCCCAGCTGACGGTGACGCCGCGAGGCATGGTGGTGTACGCCTGCTCGCCGGAGTTCGCGCACCTGGGCGCCACGGCGCAGGCCATTCCGCGTCCCGAGCCCGGCCGCACGGCGACGGTGAGCATCCTGGCCGTTCCGTGCCATCGAGACGAGATCCCGGCGCACGATATCGCGGCGGCGCTGGCCACGCGCTTTGGCGTGCCGGTCGTTGCAAGCACCGGTTTTCATGTCGAGCAGGCGAGCAAGGACGACCTGCAGCGCGTGCTCGACACCACCAAAGAGCTCATCGCCGCGCTCGAGGAAGCCGCCGCCCGCATTCTGCGCGCCGGCTGGGATGAGGGCGGCGCAGGCGCCGAGGTCGTGGCGGTCGATGCTGCGACCGGCGAGGCGCTTGGCCCCGTCGATCGCATCGAGGCCCATACCGGCGAGGGTATCCTGCATCAGGCATTTCTGACGCTTTTGGTTGAGCGTCGGGGCGAAGACGCACGCCTGCTGCTCTGTCGCCGCAGTCTGCTCAAGCGTCTGTGGGGTGGGGTGCTGGCCGATAGCTGCGCCGGCCATCCGCTCCCCGGGGAAGACGCCGCGGCCGCCACGGCGCGCCGCATCAACGAAGAGCTCGGCATTGCGCGCGAGCCCGATCAGCTCAAGCACCTCGGACACGTGGTGTACCGCGAGGACCACGGCGACGGCCGCTGCGAGTGTGAATGGTGCGAGGTGTTCGCAACCCATGTTGAGCCGGGCGAGCTGCATATCAACCAAGAGGAGATCTCGGAGGTGCGTCGCGTGGCCCCGTCCGAGCTCGACGGCTATCTGCAGGGTCACCCCGAGCAGTTGGCCCCCTGGCTTCGCGAGGCTCTCAGCAACCCATCCATCCGTACGGCCCTCGCTATGTGACATCGGACAGTCCCTTTGTCACATCCAAACCGTCACAACAGTCGGCGAAAATCTCGAAAACGAGGAAAAGCGTCGAATGTTGTGACGGTTTTCCCGTCTGTGCCGGCGAGCTCCAGCGCCATCTGGGGGTATAAGACTAGCGAGTGTTTATTCGCGAGGCTTAAGGGGCGCCCCGTATGGATATCGATAACTTTGAATGGTGGTATAGCGAGGGCGAGGCTCCGGACGAGGAGTGGGACGAGCCCGCACCGCGTGACGTGTCGAGGGACGAGGACGAGACCGGCAACGATGCCGCTGTCGAGCCTGAAGCCGCTTCCGACTCCGCCGAGCCCCTGACCTTTGAACAGGCCTGGGCCCAGGCCGAGGCCGACGAGGCAAAGGCCGATGCCACGGCCACGCTGGGTGAGCCGGCCGACATGTCCATCTCGCCGGCCAAGACCCCGCAGCCGCGTCACACCATCGACCCCGGCAGTACGGCATCTTTCAGCATACTCGACGTGCCCGTGCAGGGTGCTCAGGCGCCTGCGCCCACGCATCGCCCCGACCTGGCTCGCGAGGAAGACGCGGGCCGCCGCTCTCCGCTCGGCCCCATCCTCATCGCCTTCATGGCCGGCGTCATCGCTTGCTCGGCGATTGGAAATGTCTGGAGCCATGTGGAGCAACAGCGCAGAGATGCCGCCAAGGTCGAGATGTCTGTCGAGCAATCGCTCAGCCGCACGCGCTCGGTGCATGTGTCGGTCGAGGTCAAGGACGGTGCGACATGGGACACCGCCCGCGGCGACAGCCAAATGCTCATCCGCATCGTGGGCCGCACGCTCAGGGGGCAGGCGGTTGACGAGTATCAATATGTCAACTCCGCTGGCGACGGCGTCGAACTCAAGCCCGGCGACTATGAGCTCACGGTCGACGAGCCGCCCGTCGCCACCGATGGCATGCGCTTCCGCGCCTCAAAGCGCATGGTTCCCGTGAGCTTTAATTCGCAGGCGCCCGATACGGTCGACAGCACGCCGCAGGGCGGGTTCGACCTTTACGCAATCGTTCAATAACTGCGCCTGCCGCTTCTTCTTGCCGCCAAGAGTGGGACAATAGCCCTCGACACTGTTGTTTACTTTTGGAGGAAGTAGCATGTCCACCGTCACCACCATCAAGCGCGGCGGCCTCACCGCGGCCATCGATTCCATGGGGGCCCAGCTCACGAGCCTTGCCCTCAACGGCAACGAGTATCTGTGGCAGGGCGATCCGGCCTTTTGGGGCAAGCATGCGCCCATTCTGTTCCCCATCGTGGGTTCACTGCGCAACAACACGGCGACGTCTGCGGCCGGCACCTGCGAGATGCCGCGCCACGGCCTCGCGCGCATCGTCGAGCACAAGCTGGTCGAGGTCTCCGAGGACGGCTCCTCAGTAACGTATGAGATCACCGATACGCCCGAGTCGCTCAAGGCTTTCCCCTTCCACTTTAAGCTCAACATGACCTATGCCCTGACTGGTGACGCCACGCTTACCCAGACCTTTGCCGTCACCAACACCGGCGACGTGGACCTGCCGTTCTCGGTGGGCGGCCACCCTGCATTTAACGTGCCCGCCCCCGGTGCCGAGGACGAGACGTTCGAGGATTACGAGCTGGCATTTACCGAGGCTTGGACCAACGAGGCCCCCATCATCACGCCCGATGGCCTCATGACGTTCGAGGGAAGCTACAAGGCGCCCGATAACTCTGACGTGTTGCCCATCACGCACCGTAGCTTCGATAACGATGCCATCATGTTCACCGATACCCCGGGTTCCACACTCACGTTGCGCGGTCGTAAGTCGGGCCATGGCGTCAAGATCGACTTTGAGGGCTTTAAGTACATTGGCGTGTGGTCTGCCGCCAACGACGCTCCGTTTGTGGCGCTCGAGCCTTGGACCGGTCACACCACCATGGACACCGAGGACGATGTCTTTGAGCACAAGGTCAACACCATTACGCTGGCGCCGGGCGAGACGGACAAGCGTACCTTCGAGGTAACGCTGCTTTAACAGGCTGCATACCTGGATGTCGCTCGCCGGCGACAAAACTACGGGCTAGTCGTTGGGGACGTTCCTTAACGACTACCAATCGTTTTCAGTTCGTTAACTTGTATATATGCATCTGCAGGAGGTAGCGCTGAGCGGTATCCTGTTAAGTCGTTAGCATACGATTCGGCAGGGAAGGCAGATTATGCATTCTCCCCATCAACGCGACGCGTATCCACAGCCGGTATGCAGCCGTCGCATCTTTTTGGGTAGCGCTCTCGCTGCGAGCGCTACCGTCGTCGCCGGCGCGCTCGCCGGCTGCCAGCGCCCGTCCACGCTCAAGGTGGTTCAGCCCACGACGGGCGGCGGCCGCGACGACCTGTCCGATTCCGTGATCGGCAAGGACAAGATCCGCATCGGTATGGAGGCGGCCTACGCTCCGTATAACTGGCAGGTCTCCGAGGCCAGCGAGTTCACCATCCCCATCGATAACGTGCAGGGCGCCTATGCCGACGGCTACGACGTGCAGATCGCCAAGATCGTCTGCAAGGCCCTCGGCGGCGAGCCCGTTGCCGTCAAGCAGAGCTTCTCGGGTCTTATCGATTCGCTCAACAACGGCCAGATCGACCTCATCATCGCCGGCATGAGCGCCACGCCCGAGCGTGAGGAGTCGGTCGGCTTTTCCGATCCGTACTTTATTGGATACTTTGGCCTGTTCGTAAAAGAGGGCTCGCCCTACCAAAACGCGACCAAGCTCAGCGACTTCAGCGGTGCCACGGTGCTCGGCCAAAAGGACACCATGCTCGATACCGTCATCGACGAGATCCCGGGCGTTGTCCACAAGAACCCGGTCGATTCGGTTCCCACGGTGTTTTCGAACCTGCTGCAGGGCACCTGCGATGCCGTGACCTACAATACCGAGAACGAGAAGGGCTATATGGCCCAAAATCCGGGCATTGTCCCCATTCACTTTGCCGAGGGCGAGGGCTTTAAGCAGGAGGTCACGGCAAATGTCGGTTGCCGCAAGGGCTCGGACAAACTGCTTAAGCTCATCGATAAGACGCTCAAGGGCGTCAGCCAGGAGGAGCGCAACCAAATGTGGGATGCGTGCCTCGATCGTCAGCCGGCATAGGGAGACAGCATGAAAACCATCAATCGTCTGGCCTCCTTTATCAAGGCCGACCACCGTTATGTGTACCTGGGCACGAGCGTTATCGCGGCGCTCGGTCTGGCGTTTAGCCAACGCAACCCCACGCCGCTGAGCTTCTTGGCGCCTACGGGCGTGTTCCAAGACTGCCTCTGGGCAATCCTTTGGGCCTGGCTCGTCGTGTCGGCGGCGGCGCTTGTCACCAAGCTTATGCACTGGAACGACTATCGCGAAACGTCGCCGTTTGCTTCCGAGCGCTTCCGTCGCGGCGCGCGCCTGGGCAGCTATGTCGTGGTCGCCATCGCGGCGATCTTCTTTATCGACCGTTGCGTCATGTCGTTTATCGACCTGGTGCAGGTGAGCATTGTCTCGGACTCCAACCCCAGCGACTTTTTGTCGAGCCTGGTCTACATGACCTATAAGAGCGGCGACTTCTTTATCCGCGGCATCGAGATCACCATCGCACTTGCCACCTTCGGCACCGTCATTGCCTTTTTCCTAGCGCTGCTCTTTGTGTTCCTGCGTATTCAGACGTTCGACCGCGTGGACAACGATCTCACGCGCTTTTTCAAAAGCATCGGCCGCGGCTTTGCGACCATCTACTCCACCATCGTGCGCGGCACGCCCATGATGGTTCAGGGCCTACTCATCTATTACGCGGGCTTCACCGTTTTGCGCGGCCTGGGCTTCGAGACCGCCCAGGCCAACCAGATCTGGAGTACCTTCACCGCCGGCCTCGTCACCATCTCGCTCAACTCCACCGCCTACATGATGGAGGTCCTGCGCGGCGGCATCGAGTCCATCGACGCCGGCCAAGCCGAGGCGGCGCGCTCGCTGGGTCTGTCGCAGTGGCAGGCCATGCGCAAGGTCGTGTTCCCCCAGGGTATTAAAAACGCGATCCCCGCACTCACCAACGAGCTCATCATCAACATCAAGGACTCGTCGGTGCTTTCGGTCATCGGCGTGTTCGACCTCATGTACGCCACCACCACCGTCGCCGGCGTGTACTACCGCCAGATGGAGGTCTACTGCGTGGCACTCGTGGTTTACCTGATCCTGACGCTCGTGGCGAGCCGCCTGCTCGAGGCCTTTGGCAAGAAGCTCGGCGCCGAGGCCCCGGCAACGCTGCCCAGCTCCAACTAGGCTCAAGACGAGGAGAATCATCATGGCAGATACCGCCACTACCGGCACCGCGGCCGCCGCACAGACCAATGAGCCGCTTATCCGCGTCGAGGGCCTGCGCAAGAGCTTCGGCTCGCTCGAGGTGCTCAAGGGCATCGACCTGTCCGTTAACCCCGGCGAGGTCGTCACCATTATCGGCGCCTCGGGCTCGGGCAAGTCGACCTTCCTGCGCTGCCTCAACCTGCTCGAGACCCCGGACGCGGGCCACATCTGGTTCCACGGCCAGGACCTTACGGCCGAGCGCTGCAATATCAATAAACTCCGCGAGGACATCGGCATGGTGTTCCAGGGCTTTAACCTGTTCAACAACATGGACGTGCTCGACAACTGCACGCTTGCGCCCGTCACACTCAAAAAGATGAGCAAGGCCGAGGCCGAGAAGGTCGCGATGGAGCATCTGACGAGCGTGGGGCTCGAAAAGTTCGCGCACGCCGCCGTGGGTCGCCTGTCCGGTGGCCAAAAGCAGCGCGTGGCCATCGCGCGCGCCCTGTGCATGAATCCGCAGATTATGCTGTTCGACGAGCCGACTTCGGCGCTCGACCCCGAGATCGTGGGCGAGGTGCTCGAGGTCATGCGCAAACTCGCGGCCGACGGCATGACCATGGTCGTCGTCACACACGAGATGGCCTTTGCCCGAACCGTGTCCGACCGCGTGGTCTTTATGGACAAGGGCGTGGTGCTCGAGGACGCCGCGCCGGCCGAGCTCTTCGGCAACCCCAAACACCAGCGCACTCGCGAGTTCCTCTCTCGCTATCTCGAGGACAAATAACCGACGCAAACGCTTGCGTTGCAGGGCCGCTCCCGTGGGGCGGCCTTTGTCGTCACAATCGAAAGGATGTCATGGCCGAGGTTTGGCGCTTCTTTGCGCATGAGGATGATTTTACCGATTTGGACGAAGCTGGCGCGTGCGAACGCCTGGGCCGCGTGCTGTCGTTTCCGACCGTCTCGAGTATGGATGCCGAGGAGGTGAACTGGCAGCCCTTCGACGACCTGCGCGCCTATATGCAGCAGGCCTGGCCGCGCGTGTTTTCGGCGGGCGAGGTCGAGCTTATCGACCATTCGCTGCTGGTGACGCTTGCCGGCAGCGATCCGGCTCTTAAGCCCGTTATGCTCATGGGTCACATGGACGTGGTCCCCGTGGTGCCGGGTACCGAGGCCGACTGGACGCACGCCCCCTTTAGCGGGCACGTGGACGACACCTACATCTGGGGCCGCGGCGCGATCGACATGAAAGACCAGGTCGCAGGTATTCTCGAGGCGGTTGAGTATGCGCTGGCGCACGGCTGGGAGCACGAGCGCACCCTGCTCCTGGCTTTTGGGCAGGACGAGGAAACCACGCAGTACGGCGCAGGTGCCATCGGCCGCGCGCTCGAGGAGCGCGGCATTGAGCTTGAGTACCTGATTGACGAGGGCGACTACCGCATCGTTCCGGCTGCCGAGTACAGCGCGGGCGAGGGTTGGCTCATGCACGCCGACCTGGCTGAGAAAGGTTATGCCGACATTGTGCTCAAGACAAAGAGCGCGGGTGGACATTCTTCCAACCCCTACGGTGGCACGTCGCTCGAGGTGCTCAGCCGCGCCATCACTGCAATCTGCGATATCGAGTGGCCGACGCGCGTGACCGACTTGCTTGCCGCCCAGCTCGTC
The DNA here is from genome assembly GCF_009875845.1 of Collinsella sp. BIOML-A6. NCBI lineage: Bacteria > Bacillati > Actinomycetota > Coriobacteriia > Coriobacteriales > Coriobacteriaceae > Collinsella > Collinsella sp. BIOML-A6. The sequence goes on along the minus strand of NZ_WWSL01000015.1, from coordinate 22,196 downwards.
GAGTTGGGGCTCTACACGGCCGATGAAATTGCCGATAACGGGGATGCCATTGTCCGCGATTGCCTTGCCAGCAAGAAGCTCTATCCGCTGGTGACGACCACCTGCGCGCCCACGCAGATTGAGGGTGGCAGCACCGGCGCCAACGTAATGCCGCAGGATATGTGGGCCAATATTAACTTCCGCATGCTCGAGGGCACGAGTGTGGCCGACGTTGTGGCGCGCTGCCGTGAGGCGGTTGCCGGGGCGGACCCTGCCGGTCGTGTCGAAGTGGAGCTGGGTCCCGGCAGCTCCGAACCCTCGCCGTCCCCGCGCATCGGTGGTCCCGGCCTCGAGGCGGTTCACTCCATCGCCGCCCGCTATTTCCGTGATTCAAAGGGGGCGGAGGAAAACGGATCATTCGAGCCAGTGGCAATTGTGCCCTCGACCGTGATCGGTGCGACCGACGCTGCCAACTACCAGCACATTTGCCCTGAGTGCATTCGCTTCTCAGCCTTTGTAGTTGATGACGACGAGTGCGATCGCGGCGTCCACGGCACCAACGAGCGCATCACCCGCCGCGCCTACCTCCAGGGCATCCGATTCCTCGTCGCTCTACTCCAAACGCTCTAGCCAAAAAGTGAGCCCTTGGTGCAATGGGGTCAGGTTTGTTTGCACCAATCATTCCGTGCGGGTTATATGCAGGTTTGCCTGCGCACGCTATCATGTATGGGTTAGACCGCAACTATGTACCCCATACGCGAAGGGATGCGCATGTATCTGAAGATCGACATGTTCTAGCCGGGCTTACCCCCGCAGTGGCGCCGTGCGCCCCATCAACTCTGCCGATTTTCACCTTCACGCATATAAAGGAGTTCCGTCATGCGCGACAAGCTCGAAAAGATTATCAAGGCCTACGAGGAGCTCGAGAAGAAGCTCTCCGACCCGGCCGTCGCCTCCGACATCAAGGAGTTCACGCGTCTCAACAAGGAGTACGCGCACCAGTCCGACCTCATCGCCGCCTCGCGTGAGTACATCGGCGCGCTCGATGACATCGAGGCCGCCAAGGAGATGCTCCGCGACACGACCGACGCGGACGAGAAGGAGATGCTCCAGATGGACATCTCCGAGAATGAGGAGAAGCTTCCCCAGCTCGAGGAAGACATCAAGTACATGCTCATCCCGAGCGATCCCAACGACGACAAGAACACCATCGTCGAGATCCGCTCCGCCGCCGGTGGCGACGAGGCGGCCATCTTCGCCGGCGATCTGTACAAGATGTACCAGCGCTTCTGCGAGTCGCGCGGTTGGAAGACCACCGTGCTCGACTCCAGCCCCAGCGAGGCCGGCGGCTTTAAGTCCATCGAGTTCAAGGTCGAGGGCGACCGCGTCTACTCCGTCATGAAGTACGAGTCCGGCGTGCATCGCGTCCAGCGCGTCCCCAAGACTGAGTCCCAGGGTCGCATCCAGACCTCCACGGCAACCGTCGCCGTGCTTCCCGAGGCCGAGGAGATCGACGTTCAGATCAACCAGTCCGACCTGCGCATCGATACCTACTGTGCCTCCGGCCCTGGCGGTCAGTGCGTTAACACCACCTACTCCGCCGTGCGCATCACCCACCTGCCCACTAACACCGTGGTGCAGTCGCAGGAGCAGCGCTCCCAGATCCAGAACCGCGAGGTCTGCATGCAGATGCTGCGCGCCCGTCTGTACGAGATGGAGCTCGAGAAGCAGCAGGCCGAGCTCGGCGCCGAGCGCCAGAGCCAGATTGGCCACGGCAACCGTTCCGAGAAGATCCGTACCTACAACCAGCCCCAGGACCGCGTGACCGATCACCGTATCGGCTTCAACTCCACCTACAACGGCGTCCTTCTGGGCGATCAGCTCGGCACCGTCATCGAGGCGCTTGCCGCCGCCGAGCGAGCCGAGAAGCTGGCGCAGGCCGTTTAAGTTCCGCCGTTCTACCGAACGGCGGACCAGCCGACGCTGCGCGCCGTCCATCCTCTGCTTGCGGCGTTGCCTTGCTCCGGATGCGGTAGTCATTGGGGACGTTCTTAGATGACTAGTCAAAAGGGACATTCTTGCGGCACTTGGCAGTTGGGGACGCTCCTTTTGTGTCGGCAGTTGGGGACGGTTCCTAAAGGCCGGCAGATGGGGACGGTCCTTCGTGGCTGGCTGCGAAGACTGTCCCCGACAGCTAGTCGTTTAAGAACGTCCCCAATGGCTAGGTTGGGTACATTGCTTTGAGATGTTATTCGATTGGTTTTGGTGGCTGTTAAGTCATTTACCTGCTCAAAACAATTACTGGCATTCATTTGATACCGAAAATAATGTTCAAAAAATCGTCCAAGAAGTCGCGGGGCCCTTTTTGGCGCGTCGCTCGTCAAGCAATGTGGCAAGTATTTGGTTAGATATTGGTCAGTTAAGTGGCAACATTGCCAAAAGCTTGACGGATGCAGATATGAACGTCGACAAATGAACACTTTGGACGGGGACAAACAATAATTCTGGGCTGATTCTCGATAATCGCCTTCAATCGTCCCTTGCCGCGTGCCACCCTCGCGTACAATCTGCTCCGACATTCGCGCGCCGCCCGGCGCTTAAGAGGGGAGGACCCCATGGCAAACGAGATCTGGACCATCAAGCGTTGTCTCGAGTGGACCAAGGAGTACCTGGCCGAGCGCGGTGAGGAGCATCCCCGTCTTTCTGCCGAGTGGCTGCTGTGCGCGGCCACGGGCCTGGCGCGTATCGACTTGTATATGCGCATGGACGAGACCCTCGACGCAGCGCAGCTCGAAACCATGCACGCGGCGGTCGTCCGTCGCGCGAAGGGCGAGCCGCTGCAATACATCACGGGCAGCACGCAGTTTCGCATGATTGACGTCGCGTGCGCCCCCGGTGTGCTCATTCCGCGCCCCGAGACCGAGATGCTCGTCGAGGAAGTCCTCAATTATCTGGATGCCGAGGTGCTGAGCCCCGAGGCTGCTGCCCGCCAGCGTGTTGAGCTGCCTTGGAACGATGAGGTCGAGCAGGCCCGCAAGGCCGAGGCCGCGTTGGCAGACGAACGCGCGACCGCCGAGCGCCGTGCCGCCAACCTGACGGCTGCCGATGAGGCGGCGCTAGGCAGCGACGTACTGGGCAGCCGTGCCTATGCCGAGGAGCTGGCCGACCGCGAGGCCGAGGAAGCCGCCGCGCAGGCAGCAGAAGCCGAAGCCGCGGAAGCCGCCGAGCCCGATCTCGACGGATACGGCATCGCCATCGAGGGTGCCGACCAGGAGACGGCTTCAGCTCAGGATGCCGCTGCGCCTGCCCCAGCCGAGCCCCGCATCGCCCGCGTTCTCGAGGTCGGCTGCGGCACCGGCTGCATCTCGCTCTCCCTTGCCTGGGAGCGCCGCGACCACGTCACCTGCACCGCTACCGATATCGAACCGCGCGCTATCGACCTTGCCACCAAAAACCGCGACGCCCTCGGCCTCACGTCCGATGAGGTTGCCTTCAGCCTCACCAACCTGGTGAGCTCCATTCCCCGCGAGGAGTGGGGCACCTTTGACGTACTCGTCTCCAACCCGCCCTACATCCCCACCGATGTCATGCGCTCGCTGCCGCACGAGGTCAAGGACTTTGAGCCCGATCTGGCGCTCGAGGGTGGCGCCGACGGCCTCGATATCTTCCGCCGCCTGCTCAACGCGGCGCCCTACATGTTGCGCGCCGGCGGCCTCTTTGCCTGCGAGCTCTACGAGGGCGCGCTCGACGCAGCGGCCGAGCTCTGTCGTCAAGCGGGTCTGTCGGACGTGCGCATCGTCCACGACCTCACCGATCGCCCTCGCATCGTCCGAGCTGTCGTCACCGAGCCCAAGCAGCGTATTTAAAAACTGACGGAATAGATAAATATATACGTTTGCCCTTGCAATATACCGTAAAACTTCTAGTATAAAAGGAGAAGGGTATGTCAAATCAGATGCAACGATATCGCATTGTGCTTGACCACATCGAGCATTGGCTTGATAAGCAGAATGACGCTACGTTGCGGCAGATTTATGCGGACCTTTTGATACTTGAGAGGGAGGGTCCCAGCCTTGGTCGTCCACTGGTTGACCGTGTCAAGGGCTCGAAGCTTCATCATTTAAAGGAGCTGAGAGTAACGTCGTGTGGTGGGCAGGTGATTCGCATCCTCTTCGCCTTCGACCCCAAGCGCCAGGCGGTATTGCTTTTGGCAGGAGATAAGTCGCGAGCGGGATCATCAAAGGCAAAATGGAACGGCTGGTATGCGATCAACATTCCAAAGGCCGAGCAAATATACCGTCGCCACGTAAGGAGGCTCGATCGAGATGGAATTGCATGAGTATATGGAATCTCGCGGGATAACGCGCGACTCCATTGCCGCCGAGCAGGAGAGGACTCGCGATCGTATCGAAGCCTATAAGCTTGCTCAGATTCGCAGGCTAAAAGATCTAACACAGGCGTCGGTCGCCCAGTCGATGGGCGTTTCTCAAAAACGTGTATCCGAGCTCGAGCGCGGCGAGCTGGGCTCGATGAGGCTCGACACGCTGAGCAGGTACGCAGAGAGCCTCGGCGGAAAACTGGTTGCAAGCATTGAGTTTCCCGATCGTACCGTTACGCTTGCTCGCTAAAAACCTTCAATAACCCCCTCACTTTCACCGACTACTAGAGCCGCTCACCAAACCAACATGCGCTTTGGGCAAATAGGTTGAATGTTTCGTGCGAGAATGCCCCACAGTAAACAAACTTGCACCAGGGCGTAAGGGGCTGGCATACACATGCAGACGGTCTATCGGGTATACGAGGGAGCACGCGAGCCGCATCGGCTTGCAGTCGAGCGCACGGCCGAGCTACTCGGTCGCGGCGGCCTGGCGCTTATTCCAACCGAAACGGTCTACGGTGTCGCCGTGGCGGTCAACGCCTTCTCGGATGCCGTTCCACAAGATACAAGTGAACCTCTGCCGTGGCCGCGCGATCCGCAGGCCACCGTCAACGGCGCCGCGGTCCCCGCACTCGGTACCGGCTATCGTCGTATCTTTACCCTCAAGCAGCGCGAGCTTACCCAAACGGTTGCCTGGCTGGTCGATGATGCCGAGGCGCTCGACCGCTATGGCGTGGATATCCCTAATGAGGCCCGCGTGCTCGCCCGACGATGCTGGCCGGGCGCCCTGACTATCGTGGTCAAGGCGGCCCCCTGCGTGCCGACCTTTATGCGCGCCGCCGACGACACGGTGGCACTTCGCGCTTCGGCCTCGCCCGTGGTGCAAGCGCTCATCCGCGCCTGCGACAGCCCTCTTGCCTGCACCAGCGCCAATACGCATGGCGCGCCCGCGCCGGCAAGTTTTGCCACGGTGGAGGAGCGTATCCTGGAGGGGGTCGATGTGGCTGTCGACGCCGGCGAGACCCCGTGCCGCGATGCCTCAACCATTGTGTCGTTTCAGCATGGCGAGCTCCAGATCCTGCGCCAAGGCGCGCTTCCCGCATTAGATATCGAACGGGTCCTGTCCGACCCGATGCAATAGAAAGGCGTAAGCGATGTCGTTGAATCTAGGGAGCCTGGGTGTGGAAGACGCCTCGTTTAGCTTTGGCTGTTCCTACATCATGGCGCTCGACTGCGGCACTACCTCGGTACTCGCGACCATCGTAGACGAGTACGGTTGCATCGTCGCCCAGGCGCGTCGTAGCGTCAAAACCAGCTTCCCGCGCCCCGGCTGGGTGGAGCAGGATCCCATGGAGCTGCTTGCCAGTCAGATCGGCGTGATGATGGAGGTCCAGTTTAAGAGCGGCATCCATTCTGACCGCATCGCCGCCATCGGTATCTCCAACCAGCGCGAGACCACGGTGGTGTGGGACCGCATAAGCGGCCAACCTATCTATAACGCCATCGTGTGGCAATGCCGTCGCACCGCACCTCTGATCGACGAGCTGGTCGAGCAGGGCGCAGGAGGGCTGGTGCGCTCCCGCACGGGACTCACGCTCGATCCGTATTTCTCGGCTTCCAAGGTGCAGTGGATCCTCGACAACGTCGACGGTGCGCGTGAGAGCGCGGCGGCGGGCGACCTCATGTTCGGCACCATCGACACCTGGCTCATCTACAACCTCACCGGCAGTCAGGTCTTTGCCACCGACTACACCAATGCCAGCCGCACCGCGCTCTTTAATATCCATACGCTCGATTGGGATGACGATCTGCTGGCGCTTTTCGACGTCCCGCGTTCCATGATGCCCGAGGTTCGTTGGAGCTCGGGTGCCTACGGCCGCGTCGCGAGTGACATCATGACCAACATGCCACCCATCATGGGCGTGGCGGGCGACCAGCAGGCGTCGCTGTTCGGCCACTGCTGTTTCCATCCTGGCCAGACCAAAAACACCTATGGCACGGGTTGCTTCATGCTCATGAACACCGGCGACGAGGTCGTCGAATCCAAGAACGGTCTGGTCTCCACGATCGGCATCGCCGCGGACGGCAAGATCAGCTATGCGCTCGAGGGTTCTATCTTTGCCGCCGGCTCAACCATGAACTGACTGCGCAAGAACATGGGCATCATCTCGAGCGTGAGCGAGTCCGCGCAACTCGCCGCTTCGATCAATGACAACGAGGGCTGCTACTTCGTCCCCGCCTTCGCAGGCCTGGGAGCTCCCTGGTGGGACCCGCGTGCTCGCGGTATCGTGTGCGGCCTGACCGGTGCCTCGAGTCGCGCGACCATTGTGCGTGCGGCCTGCGAGTCCATGGCCTACCAGAGTTATGACGTGCTGCGCGCCATGGAGCAGGACGTGGGGCTTTCGATTGAGCGCCTGTCCGTCGATGGCGGTGCCGCGCGCAACGGGTTCATCATGCAATTCCAGGCCGATCTGCTGGATATTCCCGTGCTGCAATGCGAGACGGTGGAGACCACGGCGATCGGTGCCGCGTACTTGGCGGGTCTTGCCGTCGGCTATTGGGAGAATTTGGAGGAGCTGGAGCAAAACGCTCAGATTGTTAAGACCTTCCTTCCCCATATGTCCGCCGAGCGCCGCGAGCAAAACCTGGCGGGCTGGCGGGATGCCGTCAAACGCTCGCTCAGTACCGTACGGTAGGGCTGCGACGAGCTGCTCGATATAACAAACCGTCACATTTATGCACGGCGCGCGGCAACAACGACGCCATGCGCCTTGTCAGCAAGGCCATCTTCCAGCCGCAACGAAAGGGGCATCAACCCATGACCGTCACCTACGATACGTCTCGTGTGACCCTTGTCGATCACCCACTCGTCCAGCACAAGCTGTCGATCCTGCGCGACAAGAGCACCGGCACCAACCAGTTCCGTCAGCTCGTGCGCGAGCTCGCACTTTTTGACGGCTACGAGGCCATGCGCGACCTGCCCATGGAAGACATCGAGGTCGAGACCCCCATCACCACCGCAACGTTTAAGCAGCTCGCCGGCAAAAAGCTCGCTATCGTTCCCATCCTGCGTGCAGGCCTCGGCATGGTCGATGGCATCCTCGACCTGGTACCCTCCGCTCGCGTGGGCCACATCGGTATGGAGCGCGACGAGGTTACCCACGAGCCGCATGAGTATTACTGCAAGATGCCCAAGGATATCGACCAGCGCATCTGCCTGGTTGTCGACCCCATGCTCGCCACGGGCGGTTCGGCCGAGATGGCCATCAGCTACCTGCGCGAGCGCGGTGTCAAGGATATCCGCATGCTGTGTATCGTCGCCGCGCCCGAGGGCCTCAAGTCACTGACCGCAAAGGACTCCGACGTACATATTTATACGTGCGCCATCGATGACCATCTCAACGAGGCCGCCTACATCGTTCCAGGCTTGGGCGATGCCGGCGACCGTATCTACGGTACGCTCTAGTCGTTGGGCCTTGTCGGCTACGGTCGCAAATACGAAGAAATGGTGCGCACGGTCAAGCGAAAGGCGACCGCACGCGCTCCTGTTAACGGACGTTTTACCCTGCAGGGTTCGAGAAAAACGTATTACCGTACCTGCGGCATAAAGAAGGTCTTAAGAAAACGAACAGGTGCGTATTAACCGATGTTTTCTCGGTTGTACTTTAGCGATTGGCTCGTACAATAGTCACCAATGTTCGGCTGGAACTGTTCTGTGAAGCGTTAAAAAGGAAAGTGAGGACGCCAGTGTTTCAGATAGCCGATCTGCTCGCTATCGTTGCAGGCGCCATCGCGGGCGCGGTTGCCTTTCTTCCCTTTGTCTTTACGCTCAAGCCGGTTCTTGACGATAAACAGAATGCGGACATGCTCAAGGGCATGGTGAGTCTCGCGGTCTCGGCGATCGCGTTGCTTGCCTTTACCCTGGTCGTGTTCGCGTTGTTCGGAGAGGCGTTTCGCATGTTCCTCCTGGGCGAGGCGATCGGCTTTGTGGCCTTTATGGCCGCCTGCACGGTCCGTGTCGCCAAGGCGCTGCGGGATCCTCATGAGGTCGAAAGGTAAGTCGTGGAAATTTTTGAAAAGCTGCCCGATGAGATTAATCATCTGGTCAGCGAGTTCAGCTCCACCCCCGTCGTGGGCGATCTGAGCTGCGGCATCACGCAGTACTCGTTTTGGCTGATCGTCTCCACGATCGTGCTCCTGATCGTCCTGGCCGTGTTCAAGAAGAAGCAGACCCTGGTTCCCAAGGGCTTCTTCGTCAACGGTTTCGAGTACATCATCGAGTACGTCGAGAACGATATCGGCAAGGGCGTCGTGGGTGAGAACTGGAAGAAGCACTTCCCGTTCCTGTGCTCGCTTTTCCTGTTCATCCTGATCAATAACATGATCGGCCTGATCCCGGGAATGAAGCCCGGCACCGGCGCAATCGGCTCCACCGCCGCGCTCGCCATCTTCGCCTTCTTGTACTTCATCTACTACGGATGCAAGGCTCACGGCGTGATCGGCTACATCAAGAGCCTCGCCCCGCAGGGCGTGAGCTTCCCGATGAACGTGCTTGTGTGGGTCGTCGAGCTTTTCTCGACCTTCCTGCGCCTCATCACGCTCGCCGTCCGTCTGTTCTGCAACATGTTCGCAGGACACGTGGTCATGGGCTCGTTCGCCATCATGGCGAGCATGTTCATGCAGCCGCTGCTTCAGCAGGTTTCCGCGGCCCACGCCGTCGGCGCCCTGCCTTCGCTGGCCTGGCTTGCCATCCTCATCCTGATCTATGCGATCGAGCTTGTGGTCGGCGCCATCCAGGCGTACGTCTTCACGGTCCTTACCGCCGTGTATGTCTCCGAGGCAGAGGAGGTCGCGGAGGAGGAGTAATCTTCCGTTCGCGCCCCAAAGGTAAGGCAATTCGTTCAACCGCCGGTGCCCGTACCCATGGAGCCCGGCAGTTATAAAAAGGTTATCCTGCGTGAAATAAGACACGCACGACAAAGGAGGAATCGTGGGAGTTATCGGTTACGGTCTCGGTGTTATCGGCGCTGGTCTTGCTATCGGCCTGTCTGCTCTGGGTGCTACGGGTGCTATGGCCCGTCAGCCTGAGGTCCAGGGCCGCGTGTTCACCGTCTTCATCATGGGCTCCGCCTTCGGCGAGGCTCTGGCTCTGATCGGCTTCGTTGTCGCGCTGATCGTTAAATAGCACGGAGCGTCAAGTATGAATCTTTCATCCCAGAAGAGCGCGATCGCACTCTCCGCGTCCGCGGCCGCGCTGCTCATGCCGGTTTCCGCGTTCGCCGAGGACGGCGCTGCCGGTGCGGACATCCTCATCCCTAAGATGGCGGAGTTCATCCCGGCGCTTATCGCCTTCCTGATCATCTGGATCGTGCTGGCCAAGGTTGCCCTGCCGGGCATCATGAAAACCATGGAGGAGCGCGGCAAGAAGATCGAGGAGAGCCTCGACGAGGCCGAGAAGACCAAGCAGGAGGCTATCGCCAAGCGCGCTGAGTCCGACTCGGTCGTCACCGACGCCCGTCGTCAGGCTGCTGACATCGTTCTCGAGGCCCGTAAGGACGCCGAGTCCGAGCGCGCTCGTATTATCGAGGCTGCGCACAAGGAGGCCGAGGAGATCATCGCCAAGGCCCATACGACCGTCGAGGACGAGCGCAAGTCCATCTACGCCGGTGCCGCGAGCTCCATCGCCGACCTGTCCGTTGCCGTCGCCACCAAGATCGTGGGCGAGGCACTCGAGGACGAGGCCGAGCAGAAGAAGCTCATCGAGCGCTACATCCAGGAAGCAGGTAGCCTGAATGCCGACTAGCCGCTATCAGGACAAGGTGCTCGAGACCTACGCGCGCTCCCTTTTGGAAGCCGCCAAGGCCGAGAACCATGTGTTCGAGGACCTCGAGATGATCGAGCGCTTGGCTTCTGCCAGCTCCGAGATCATCGCCGTGCTCGACACCATGTCCAAGCGCGACCAGCTCGACCTTCTTCCCAAGGTGGCAGCTGCCTTTAAGTATGTTGCCGAGGAAGACGAGGATGTAGTGGGCGTGACCGTCACCACGGCGATCCCGCTCGACGACGAGCTGCGTCAAACCATCACTAAGAAATGCGAGCAGGACTTCGGCCGCAAGGTATTCCTTATCGAGCAGGTCGACCCGTCTATCGTGGGCGGCCTGGTGCTCGAGGCCCGCGGCGAGCGTCGTGACATCTCCGTCAAGACACAGCTGCGCATCGCGCAGGAGACCCTCGCAAACTCTGCTAATTCGTACGGAGGTGAAGCCTAATGTCCGAAACCCTCAATGCCCAGGATATCGCCAAGAAACTGCAGGAGCAGCTCACGAGCCTCTCCGCGACGGTCGATACGCATGAGGTTTCAACGGTCGACGAGGTAGGCGACGGCATCGCGCGCGTCTCCGGCCTCAAGAGCGCCATGGCAGGCGAGCTTCTGGAGTTCAAGAGCTCCGATACCGGTGAGACCGTCTTCGGCCTTGCCCAGAACCTTGACCGTGACGAGGTCGGCGCCGTTCTGTTCGGTGCCGTCGACGCCATCAAGGAAGGCGACGAGTGCCGCACCACTGGCCGCATTATGGATATCCCCGTGAGCCGCGCCATGCTCGGCCGCGTCGTCAATCCGCTCGGCCAGCCCATCGACGGCCTGGGTGACATCGTTGCCACGCATCGTCGCCCCATCGAGTTCAAGGCCCCCGGCGTCATCGACCGTACCCCGGTGTGCGAGCCGGTTCAGACCGGTCTGCTCGCTATCGACTCCATGGTGCCTATCGGTCGCGGTCAGCGTGAGCTCATCATCGGCGACCGTAAGACCGGTAAGACCGCCATCGCCATCGACGCTATCCTCAACCAGCGCGGCAAGGGCATGGTCTGCATTTATGTCGCCATCGGCCAGAAGGCCTCCACGGTTGCCAACATCCGCGAGACCCTCGCTGAGCACGGTGCGCTCGACTACACCATCATCGTTTCGGCAACCGCTGCCGATTCCGCCCCTATGCAGTACATCGCGCCTATGGCCGGTGCCGCTATCGGCGAGTTCTTCATGTACAACGGCGAGGACGGCAAGCCCGCCAGCGAGACCAACCCCGGCGGTCACGTGCTCGTCATCTACGACGACCTGTCCAAGCAGGCCGTGGCATACCGTCAGATGTCGCTGACGCTGCATCGTCCGCCCGGACGCGAGGCCTATCCTGGCGACATCTTCTACCTGCACTCTCGTCTGCTCGAGCGTGCCGTCAAGATGTCCAAGAAGAACGGCTACGGTTCCATGACGGCACTGCCGATCATCGAGACCCAGGACGGCGACGTCTCGGCCTACATTCCGACCAACGTCATTTCCATTACCGACGGTCAGATCTACCTGCAGTCCGAGCTCTTCTTCCAGGGTCAGCGCCCGGCAGTCGACGTGGGTATCTCCGTGTCCCGCGTCGGTGGCGATGCACAGACCAAGGCCATGAAGCAGGTCGCCGGTAACCTCCGTCTGGACCTCGCTTCGTATCAGGAGCTCGCCGGCTTTACGCAGTTCGGCTCCGACCTCGACGAGGCTACGCAGAAGCAGCTTACCCACGGCGCTCGCATGACCGAGCTCCTGAAGCAGCCGCGTTATAAACCGTTTGAGGTTGGCGAGCAGATCGTTGCGCTGTTCGCTGGCAACGAGGGCTTCCTGGATGACCTGGAGATCGCCGACGTGCTGCCCTTCCGTGCCGAGCTCATCGAGTACATGGACAATGGCTTTGGCTCGCTGCTCGACAAGGTTCGCGCCAAGAAGATCGACGACGACACCAAGGCCGAGCTCTTGCGTGTCATCGGTGACTTCAAGCAGCAGTTCATGGCCAAACACCATTCGGATGTTTCTGTATCAGAGGAGAACTAAGCCCTATGGCCAACCTTCGCGACATTAAGAAGCGAATCTCCTCGGTTACCACGACCAAGCAGATCACGCGCACGATGGAAATGGTCTCTACGGCCAAGATCCGTCGTGCCCTCGATCGCTCCAAGCAGGCCGAGCCCTATAAGGAGGCGCTGACCGACGTCATGTTGACGGTCGCCGGCGACGCCTCCTGCTCGGGCAACGATCCCATGCTGCATAAGCATGAGAGCGTCAAGCATGGCCTGATTGTCGTTATTGCCTCGGACCGCGGCCTTGCCGGCGGATTCAATACGACGGTGGAGCGCACGGCCGAAAAGCTCGCCGCTTCTTGGGCGAACGACGGCATCGAGTGCGAGATCATCGCGTGCGGACGCAAACCGGCCACGTATTTCCGCGACCGCGCAAACGTCATCATGCACTTTGAGGGCAATTCCTCCGAGCCTGATTTCAATCAGGCTCGCATGATGTCCTCTCATATCTGCGATGCGTATCGCGCCGGTGAACTTGACCGTGTCGAGCTTGTCTACCACCACGCCAAGAACCGCGTGGATCAGGAGCTTCGCGTCGAGCACTTGCTGCCGCTCGATCCCGAGATGATCGCTATGGCCCACGGTCCGCGTAAGAACGAGACCGACGCCCCTAAGCGCATCTCGTCCACGTTCGAGTTTGTGCCCTCTCCCGAGCATGTTCTCGGCAAGCTTGTGCCGTCATATATCTTGACGGTCATCTACCAGGCCCTGATCGATTCGGCGGCTGCCGAGCAGGGTGCACGCCGCAAGGCCATGCACTCCGCGACGGAAAACGCCACCGCGATCATCTCGACCCTTACCCGCACGTATAGTCGCGTGCGCCAGGCTTCGATCACGACCGAGATCAACGAGATCGTCGGCGGAGCCTCAGCATTGGAGGAACAGTAATGGCTAATAACACCGTAAAGCTTGCGGTCGAGGAAGCCACCAAGAAGACGACTGCCGGCGATGGTCGCATCGTGCGTATCATCGGCCCTGTCGTCGACGTCAAGTTTGACGGTGCGGTGCCCCCGATCTACAACGCGCTCACGGTCGAGGCCGAGACCCCGATCGGTCACCTGAGCACGATTCTCGAGGTTGAGAGCCAGCTTCCGGGCGGCGTCGTCCGCACGGTCGCCATGTCCTCGACCGACGGTCTGCAGCGTGGTCTCATCGCCACCGATACCGGTGAGCCCATGAAGATGCCCGTTGGCCCCAAGACGCTCGGCCGCATTTGGAACGTGATGGGCAAGCCTGTCGACGGTAAGCCCATGCCCGAGGTGGAGGAGTTCTATCCCATCCACCACGCAGCGCCCCGCTTCGACGAGCTCACCACCAAGACCGAGATCTTCGAAACCGGCATCAAGGCCGTTGACTTGCTCGAGCCCTACATCCGTGGCGGCAAAACGGGTCTGTTCGGCGGCGCCGGCGTCGGCAAGACCGTTCTGATTCAGGAGCTCATCAACAACCTCGCCCAGGAGCACGGCGGCACCTCGGTGTTCACCGGTGTTGGCGAGCGTACTCGTGAGGGCACCGACCTGTTCCTCGAGATGAGCGAGTCGGGCGTTATCGACAAGACCTGCTTGGTCTATGGTCAGATGAACGAGCCGCCTGGAGCACGTCTGCGCATCGGTCTGGCTGGCCTTACCACCGCTGAGTACTTCCGCGATCGCGGCCAGGACGTTCTGCTGTTCATCGACAACATCTTCCGCTTCTCCCAGGCCGGTTCCGAGGTTTCCGCACTGCTGGGTCGTATGCCGTCCGCCGTTGGTTACCAGCCTACGCTGGCTACCGAGATGGGCGACCTCCAGGAGCGCATTACCTCGACCAAAACGGGTTCCATTACCTCCGTTCAGGCTGTCTACGTCCCTGCAGACGACCTGACCGACCCGGCGCCTGCCACGACGTTTACGCACCTCGACGCCACCACAGTTCTTTCGCGTAGCATTTCGTCGCTCGGTCTGTTCCCGGCTATCGACCCGCTCGCTTCTTCCTCCGACGCTCTCGATCCCTCGATCGTCGGCGAGGAGCACTACCGTGTCGCCGTCAAGGTGCAGGAGCTCCTGCAGGAGTACTCCGACCTTCAGGACATCATCGCCATTCTGGGTATGGACGAGCTGTCCGAGGAGCAGCGCCTTACGGTCAACCGTGCCCGCAAGATCCAGCAGTTCCTCTCCCAGTCCTTCCACGTCGCCGAGAAGTTCACCGGCAACCCCGGTGTCTACGTCCGCGTCGAGGATACCGTCCGCTCCTTCGCCGAGATTGTCGACGGCAAGGCCGATGACCTGCCCGAGCAGGCTTTCCGCTATGCTTCCACGATTGAGGACGTGCGCGAGCGCGCCCGCAAGATGGGGGAGAAGTAGGTTATGCGTATCCGCATCGTGTGCCCCGTGAGCTGCGCCTATGAGGGCGACGCTGCGTTTGTGTCGATTCCGTCCACGGATGGCGAGTTTGGCGTTCTGCCTGCTCACTCCAGCGAAATCTGCACGATCGACCGCGGTTACGTTCGCGTTTCCGATAAGGCCATGGGCACTGTCGACCACACGTTTGCCGTGGCCGGCGGCTATGCCCAGGTTGCGGACGATGTCGTGACCGTTCTCGCCGAGCGCGCTTGCGATTTGGCGACCGTCGATGCCGACAAGGTTAAAGCTGATATTCAAGGTTTTGAAGAGAAGCTGGGTAATTTGTCGGAGGATGATGCACGCCGCGCCTACCTCTATAATGAAATCGCATGGTGTAAGCTCAAGCTTGCCCAATAGTCAAACGTTTTAGCGTTCGACCATTTGCGAACACATCATGCCCGGGATGGCCCAGCCACCCCGGGCATGCTTTTTGAAAGGGTAGACCTTGGATATTATCCGCGTTGAGGGTGGCCATGCCATCGGAGGTTCCGTGCCTGTTTCGGGCGCCAAGAACTCCGCTCTCAAACTCATGGCGGCAACGCTTCTGGCGCCGGGCAAGACGACGCTGCAGAACGTGCCCGATATTTCCGATGTCCACGTGATGGGCAAGGTGCTCAAGGGTATGGGCGCTACGATCGATGTTCTCGACGAGCACACGCTCGAGATCGATACCTCCCAGGTCGATTCTTGGGAGGCGCCCTATGAGCTCGTTGCCAAGATGCGCGCTTCCACTGCCGTGATGGGACCCCTGTTGGGCCGTTTCCATCGCGCCAAGATCGCCATGCCCGGCGGCTGCAACCTGGGCGCTCGCAAGATCGATATGCATATCTTGGGTCTTGAGGCCTTGGGCGTCGAGTTCGATACCGCCCACGGCTATATCAACGCCAATGCGCCTCAGGGCCTGCGCGGCACTACCGTCACGCTCGAGTTCGCCAGCGTCGGTGCGACCGAGAACCTCATCATGGCCTCCGTGCGTGCGCAGGGTACCACGGTTATCGATAATGCCGCCCGTGAGCCCGAGATCGTCGATCTCGCCAACATGCTTAACGAGATGGGAGCCAAGATTGTTGGCGCGGGTACGCCTGTTGTGACCATCGAGGGCGTGGAAGAGCTGCATCCCGTTACCCATCGCGTGGTGGGCGACCGCATCGAGGCCGGTACCTTTATCGTTGCCGGTGCGTTGATGGCAGACGACCGCGGTGTCGATGTCACGGGCTTTTGCCCCATCCACTTGGGAATGGTGCTCAAGAAGATGGAGCTTATGGGCATCGATTGCAAACGCATCGAGGATGGCGTTCACGTGAATCGTGTCGAGCACATCAAGCCGGTCGATATCCAGACGCTCCCATTCCCCGGTTTCCCCACGGACATGCAGGCGCAGATCATGGTGCTTTCCGCTCTGGCCGACGGCAGCTCCGTTATCACCGAGAATATCTTTGAGAATCGTTTTATGTTTGCATCCGAGCTGGTGCGCATGGGCGCCGATATTCGCATCGAGAGCCATCACGCTATGATTCACGGCGTCAAGGGCTTCTCCGGCGCTCAGGTAACCTCACCGGACCTTCGTGGCGGCGCGGCGCTTGTCGTTGCCGGCCTCATTGCCGACGGCACGACCGAGGTCTCGGCCATTCATCACATTAAGCGCGGCTACGAGCGGTTTGTTGAAAAGCTGCAGGCGCTTGGCGCCCATGTCGAGCACGCCACTGTTCCCGATCCCGTCATCTACTAATGCAGGTTGCCTATGTTTAAGAAAAAGCCCCTTACGGAATCTCGAAGACCTTCGACCGGCGCTCAGGCAAAAATCTATAGCCGCGATAACGTTGCCCGCTATTCCGAGCGCGCCCGTCAGCGCCGTCGCGGTCATACGGTTCGCCGCGTCGCGCTCATTGCTGTGCTCGGCGTGCTGTTGAGCGCTACGACTGCTGCCGGCCTGTGGTTTGTCACCATTATGGGCAAGCTCGGCAATTCCAATGTCATCACCGACAATCTGCGTCGGGTTCTGGTTGATACCGACGAGGCAAAGGAACCGTTCTACGTGCTACTCCTTGGCACTGACGGTCGCCCGGGCGAGGATACATATCGCGCCGACTCGATTATCCTGGCGCGTATCGACCCCACGAAAAAGCAGGCGACGCTCATTTCCGTTCCGCGTGACACCAAGGTCGTGTACAAGGGCGAGACCATGAAGATCAACGCCTGCCATACCGTCGGCGGCGCCGAGGCCATGGTCCAGGCGGTCAACGAGCTGTGCGGTGTTCAGATTTCCCATTATGCCGAGGTCAGCTTCGACGGCATGAAGTCGCTCATCGATTCGGTCGGCGGCATCGACATTAACGCAACCGACGATGTCGACGACCCCGAGCATCTCGACATTAAGATCACCGCCGGTCAGCAGCACATGGATGGCGCGACCGCCCTTACCTATGCCCGCTGCCGCTACACCTATGCGGATGGCGACTACACACGCATGCGTCATCAGCGTCAGGTGCTCGGTGCCCTCGCCAAACAGATCCTAAACAACTTCGATGCCACCAAGGTCTTCGACCTCGTCAATTCGCTGTCTAACATGCTCGTGACCGATATGAGCGTTCAGGACATCGTCTCTACGGTCAATGCCATGCGCGGCATGGATGTTGACGGCATCTATTCGGCCAACTTACCCTCGTATGCCGATGACAGCACCATGATTGATGGCGTGAGCTACGTCTTTGTCTACGAGGACGAGCTCAAGGAAATGATGAAGCGCGTCGACGCTGGTAAGGATCCCAAGGGCCCTAATACCATGGGCCTGTCCGATGGTACCAGCTCCACGATTGGCGACATCAACAGAAACACGTCCGACGACTACGCCAACGGTGCCGCCACTTCGTCAGGCAGTTCGGAAGACTCGGCAGACTCCAGCGATTCAACTGGTTCGAGTGCCTCGGACTACAACTCAGACAACTACGACGGGTCGACCTCTTATTAGTTTCGCTGTTCTACCGCACGGTGGACTGGCCAACTTGTTCGCCTTAGACGTCGCTCGCTGACGTTGGCTCAACCTGCGGTGCTGACTACTCCCCTTGCACGAAAAACCGCCCCGGTCTCTGTAGAGGACGGGGCGGTTTGTCGTTTAGGCTTGTGCGGCCGGGCTTATGCGAAGCGGGCGACGAGCTCCTGGAGGACGTCGGTCATCTTGACGAGCGAGCTGACCGGGACAAACTCGTTGACGCCGTGGTAGCAGTAGCCGCCCGTGGAAAGGTTGGGGCAGGGCAGACCGCGGAACGACAGCTGCGCACCGTCGGTGCCGCCGCGAATCGGCAACACCTGGGGCTCAATGCCGCAGGCAAGGTAGGCTTTCTTGGCGACATCGATAAGCTCGGGGTAGTCACGCACGATCTCGGCCATGTTGCGGTACTGCTGCTTGATCTCGACCGTCACGCGCTCCTCACCTAGACGCTGGTTGAGCATCGAGGCGGCGGCATCAATAAGGTCGAGCTTCTGCTGAAACTTTACCGCGTCGTGGTCGCGAATGATATAGCGCGCCGTAGCGTGGTCGACGGTTGCAGACACGCCCTCAAGATGATAGAAGCCCTCGTAGCCCTCGGTGTATTCCGGGCGCTGCGCATAAGGGAGCAGCGCGTTAAAGTCGCAGAACAGATTGCCCGCGTTGATCATGCGGCCCTTGGCGTCACCGGGATGGATGGACTGGCCCTCAAAGCGAACGGTTGCCTCGGCGGCGTTAAAGCACTCCCACTCCAGCTCGCCGATGGGACCGCCGTCGACCGTGTAGGCGTACTTGCAGCCAAAGGCCTCGATGTCCAACAGCTCGGCACCATGACCGATCTCCTCGTCCGGGCAAAAACAGATGCCGAGTGCGGGGTGGGGCAGCGAGGGGTCCTGAGCGATACGCGCGACAAGCGCCATGATCTCGGCGACGCCGGCCTTGTCGTCGGCGCCCAGCAGTGTGGTGCCGTCACTGCAGACCAAGTCCTCACCCACAAGGTCGTTCAGGGCGGGAAGCTTGGCGGCGCTCATGGCCACGGGCTTGCCGTCGACGGTACCGCAGACCAGGTCGCCGCCTTCGTAGTGCACAATGTGCGGCTTCACGCCGGCGCCCGGCGCAACCTCGGTGGTGTCGAGGTGCGCGATCAGGCCCAGGGCGGGCTTGTCCTCAGCGCCCGCGCTCGCAGGAATATGTGCGCAGACGTAGGCGTGCTCGGTCACATGGGCATCGGCTGCGCCAAGCTCGCGCAGCTCCTCGGCCAGGATGTTGGCAAGGTCAAACTGAACGGTGCTCGAAGGCACCTGATCGCAGTTTGCATCCTCGGATTGCGTGTTGATTTGGACGTAGCGCAAAAAGCGCTCAAGGACGTCGGGGTTCGTGGCGTTGTTTTCCATAAAGACCGCTCCAATCTTGGTCGTCGTGTGCAACAAGAACTCTAGCACGGTATGCCACGGCATGCCGCGACGCTTGGATGGGGTAGAATCAGCCTTTGAACGCAGAAGGGACGGAAGGTCATGGATACGACAAATAGCTCGCGCGAGCTGCACCTAACGGTGGCGAACGAAGACTACTTGGAGTGCATGGTTCGCATCGAAAGTGAAGAAGGGGAGACCAATGGCGTGCGATCGGTCGACATCGCGCAGCGTCTTGGTGTCTCCAAGGCATCGGTCAATAAGGCAGTTTCGGCGCTTAAGGCGTCCGAGCTTGTCGAGCAGTCGCATTACGGCAAGGTCATCCTGACCGACCGTGGTCGCGAGGTCGGCACGGCGATCTGGTACCGCCATCGCCTTATCCGCACGTTTTTGGTCCAGGAGCTCGGTGTCGATTTTGAGCGGGCCGATTCCGAGGCGTGCATGATGGAACATGCACTTTCCGAGGACACGATGAGCCGCTGGCTCGCCTACCTCGAAAAACAGGGAATCAGCGTCGAGGAATAGCGAAACACATATATGGATACGAGTTATTACAACCGCCCCGGCGGCGAGGAACTTATGCGCCGCATGTCGAGCGAGACCCTGTTGACGCAGGGCCCCATGGGCAGCGTGCTGATGAGTGAATACGACGCTGCCGACATCCCACCGGCGTTTTGGAACCTTGCCGAGCCGCAGACTGTTTCTCGTATTCATCGCCTGTATGTCGCCGCCGGTGCGCAGGTGCTCATTACCAATACCTTTCAGGCATCAAGCTATGTCCTCAAGCAAGATCAGATTACGCCGTCCGTGGCTGAGGTCAATCGCGGTGCCGTCGACGATGCGCGCCAGGCGCACCCTCAGCTGCTGCTGGGCTCGATGGGCCCGATCGGCATTGAGTGGTTTGCCGAAGGTTTTGCCGAATATCGAGAAATCCGAGGCATTTCGCGAGAGCAGGCATACGACCTGCTCAATGCTGGTGTTGACGGTCTGCTGATCGAAACGGTGACGTCTATCCGTAATTTGCAGCCCATGCTTGCCGGCGCCCAGGATGCCGCCGACGGCATGCCTGTTTTGGTGAGTTTTGTCGTTGACGATAAAGGCGACCTGCTAGGCGATGGCCTCAATATCGAGGCTGCCGTTTTGTACGCCGAAAAGCACGGCGCAAACTCGGTTGGCGTTAACTGCTGTTCACTTGCGGCCGCGAACGTGGCGGTGCCCAGGATGGTTGCATCGGCGACTACGCCCGTCACGGTACGCCCCAACATGGGCGATCCGGTCCAAACTCAGGATGGTCCTGTGTGGCGCGAGAATCCCGAAGCCTTCGCGCTCGCTTGCATCGAATGGAGGCATGCCGGTGCCGCAATGGTGGGCAGTTGCTGTGGAACCACGGCGATCACCACGGCGGCGATGGCCGAGGCACTCGATATATAAAGGTCAAAACCGCTCCATACGGGGCGGTTTTTTTATTGGTTACACATCGTCGGTAACATTTGCCCAAATGGTGAATGCCGGTTTTGGCAGGTTGCTGGGCAAGCGTTGCGGGTATACCGCATGCGTACCATGATCCAAACACTGTGAGGTGTCTGCGCGTGTGCGCGATAATTCATTTTGGAACTGACGGTTGGCGCGCCCGCGTCGACGATGACTTTACCGCCGACAACATTGCCCGCATTGCCGATGCTGTCGGCGAGTTGTGGCAAAAGATCAATCCCGGCAAAACAGTATATATAGGGTTCGACACCCGGCCGCAGGCGCGCGAGTTCGCCGAGCTTGCGGCAGGCGTGCTTGCGGCTCACGGATTGGACGCAGTCCTCGCATCTCGGCCTGTCCCGACCCCCGTTCTTACGTGGGCGGCGGCGTATGACGGCGAGGCCTGCGGTGCGCTCATGGTGACGGGGTCCCATCATCCGCAGGGGTATCTGTGCCTTAAACTGCGCATGGGAGATGGCTCGACGGCCAATCAGGATGTCATCGAGGAGCTCGAAGAGACCATGGCCCCCGAGCCGATGGGGATCGAGGAACGCTATCGCACCGCGGATATTATTCCTGACTATATGCAGGCGGTGGCATCGTTTGTCGATGCCGAGGCCATTCGAGCCGCTCACCTGCGTGTGGTAGTTGACCCCATGGACGGCGCGGCCCAGGGATATCTTGCCGACCTGCTGCGGGAGCTAGGCGTCGAGGTGCACGAGATCCATGCCGGACAGTCGTCCGATCAAGAGGACATTTGCCCCGACCCTGTTGAGCCGTGGGTGGACGCTTGCGAGCGTGCGGTTGTCGAGGACGGGGCGTGCGCGGGCCTGGTGACCGACGGCGATGCCGACCGTATCGGCGCGGTCGACGAACGCGGTAGATATATTCATCCGCACCAAATCATGGCGCTTGTTTTGGGTGACCTCGTTCAATTCCGCAATTTGGAGGGGCGTGTCGTCGTCAATCTCTCGTGCTCGACGCTCGTGCGCCGCATTGCTGAGGCACTTGGCTGTCGTGTGACCGTTAAGCCGGTCGGTTTCAAATATATAGCTGCAGAGATGAAGAAGGGCGGCGTCCTCATGGGAGGCGAGGAGGCCGGCGGTATCGGCATCGCCGCGCATATGCCCGAGCGTGATGGAATCCTTGCTTGTCTGATTCTGTGTGAGCTTATGGCAAAGACGGGCGCGCCCTTGGGCGTTTTGGTCGATCAGCTCGAGGCCAGTTTTGGTAAGACGAGCTATGGGCGTCGCGATTTGCGCCTTGAGGCCGAAGACGCCGAATCGCTGCGAACGCTGCTCCCTGGCATGAATCCTAAATCGATTTGCGGCAAGGCGCCACAGGCTGTAAGCCATATGGATGGTTTGCGTTTGGCATTCGAGGATGACACCTGGCTGCTGATCCGCCCCAGCGGGACCGAACCGGTGGTTCGCGTATACGCCGAGGGGTTCTCGGTGGAAGAGCGCGATGAATTGCTCGATGCCGGCTGTGCTTTGGCTAGGGGAGCCTATCAGCTTTAGCCATATAACGCTTTACTATAAAGAGGCCCTCGGTGAGCGGTAGCGAACGGCTGGCAAACGTAAGCAGGGTTTTAATATATGTAGGAAATGTGTACGCCCAGATTCCCGCCCGCGGGGGCCCTCCGGTCTGGCAATATATCTCCTTGCCGCGCGGCCCGGTCGGACCGGATCAGCCGC
>NZ_WWSL01000014.1:0-61032 GCF_009875845.1 Collinsella sp. BIOML-A6 | reverse complement strand
TTGTCGCAGCCCCGACCCGCGGTCACGAGCGGGGGCTCCTGTCTTTTTAGTGCCCTCGGATTGGGTCATAGTGTCTGTCCAGAACGGCGAGGTCGAGTCCGAACTGCCGTACGTTGCCACGCTCATGGAAAGCGAAGTAAACCACGAGCTCTTTGCATCGGATGAATTCGCTGCCTTCCGCGAAGATCACAGTGACGAGCTTACCGGGGACGCTTCGCCCATGAAGATCTACGTCGCAGATAAGATCGCGAGAGCTCGTCTCGTCGAGAGCGCCGAAACTGAGAAGCTGGCGAAGGCGGGCAGGGAAAAAGTTGCCGGCATCATCACCACGAATTATGACTGTATGTGTGAGACCCTATTCCCTGGTTTCACGACCTACGTCGGAGAAAGCGACCTCCTGTTCTCTGACCAGGCTTTCTCTCAGGAGATATACAAGATCCATGGCTCAGTCTCGAGGGCGGGAAGCATCGTCCTGACCAGCGCTGACTATGCGGAGTTCGCGCAGAAGAGGAAGTATCTCTCGGCGAAGCTGCTCACCCTCTTCGTCGAGTATCCCGTCATCTTCCTCGGTTATTCGATTCAAGACGAGAACATCAGGTCGATACTGGGTGACATCTGCGAATGCCTACCAGATGACAAGCTCAAACGGCTGGGCAAGCGGCTCATCTTCGTTCAGCACGCAACCGACACCTCTGTTGGCGAGATTGCTATGAGTTTCGGTGGCCGTACGCTTTCGATGACGAAGATCACCACGGATGACTTCGAGTCGATCTACGATGCGATGCGCAGCTTCCGGAAAATGTATAGCACGCGATTTATCCGCGAGTTGAGGGGCAGCGTGTTCAGGCTTGCGGAGCATATCGACCCGAGTTCCGACATCATCGTCTCAGGGATAGACAATGTCCTCAACGACCTTGACCCGGACCAGAAGATCGTCATCGGCCTGTCGGTGTCACCAAGTAGCATCGGAAAGCCGATTTCACCTGAAGATATCTTCGAGGACATCGTGCTCGATAACCTTCGCTATGACCCAAAGTTCATCGTCGAGAACTACCTCAACATGTACGTGCGCCAACGGCCCAACAACATGCCTGTCTTCAAGTACACGCGCGGACTCGGTGGAGAGGTCGGTAAGGACATAGCGACTTATCTCCCAACGCTCACCTCGATTGATAGCTATCGAAGCGAAACGTTCCGCAAATCGATGCCTGCGACTCGTCGCAGATTCGAAGGGTCGCTGAGCATAAAGGGCCTTGCGAATGCATGCGCGCCAAAGAGCCCGTTCGCGTTCATCCCGTGTCTTTCAGAGGAAGAGATGGACGTCGACGACTTGGAAGCGTTGCTGAAGCGGGCACTGGCTGACGTGGGAAACGACCCTGCCAAGAAGAGGGCTCTGTTGAAAGATTCGCATTATCGGAAGTGCGTCCGCATCTACGACTTCTTGCGCTATGGAAAGTAGGAAGTCCCCCAACCTTCACCAATAGTCCGGGCAACGGCATCCGAACCTAGATCCAGTTGGGGGACATGCTCCCGAACTATGCACGGTTTCCCGCGCAAAGCTAGTTTAGCAAAGAAATGTGGAGATTGGCGGTTGGGCGCTTGAGATTCCTGCCAACTGCCGCACCCCCCTTGATTATCAACTTTATCCGAACACCTCCCACATTCATCCGCACATGTGCGGATGAATGTGGGAACCCGATACCCTGAGGGCCGGGTCGGCCGGCCCCGGGAGATCGGAGGACGGCATGTCCGGAGAGAGCGGGAAGGGCGCCGCGAGGGCGGTCCCGAGGGCCCACGGCAGGCGATCGGCGATTTCATGCAACTACGGCTGAAGTGTCTTTATGTGGTTCAGCGCGCCCAACAGTACCGTTTGATTTCGCTCAAAGCATAAACGAAACCATGCATATATTCCCAAGGCAATCAGGCATGGCGTCACGAAAACCCCGGCAGCGATTGAATTGTTGCCCGCCCATGCAGACAGACACCCTCCGACCGTAAGTGAGATGATCATGCTGATCACGCTGGGGGCCCAACTCGTATAATGCACCCCACTCACCGCCTGTTCGACTATTTCGCATTTCTTTTTCAGGCTAATGTCCTCATCCACTTCACCAAGAGAAAAGTCCACTCCCGAAATTAAATCGAGCAATTCAGCCTCACTGTAGCCGCCTTCCTTGAATCTTTTAATGAAGAAACCTCCTGGTCCAGGCCCACAGATAGGACGGTTTACACGAAACAGTTCCTTATAGGCGATTCCCATTGTTAACTCCTTAAAGTGCAGATGCTATTTACGCTATCGTTCTATCATTTCGTCCGGACAGATTTTTATCGGACCGTCGGCAACCGTTCACAAGGACATCCCGTTCAGTAACTCCCCGCGCTCCTCATACCCGCGCTCGAGCTTCTTCCCAAGCTCCGCAGCGCAGCGCTTCGTTTCCTCGGCAAACAGGTCATCGATAGCCCTGTCAATCCGCGTGCAAGTCTGCCGATGCTCGTCCTTCCAGGGCAGGTTGAGTCCCAAACTCGCGTCCCAATAGCCGCCGAGTTTGGCGTTAATTACTTCCTCGGGATACAGCACGTCGCGGCGAATGTCCTCAACTACATCGTCCTCGTCCATATCGCAGGCCGCATCGCCCTGCTCGAGGAACTTGCGCAGCTCCTTTTGCGCCCGGATGTTGTTCAGCATGCGAACACACACCACGGCCAAAAAGCGATAACGTTCGCATAGATCCCACTCGCCTTCGAGCCATACGCGAAAGCCCAGCATTTCGCTCGCGGACTCATCATCCATCAGGATCAATTCCCACGGAAGCACATTGGCGAGTGCGTCCTCCCCCAGCCTTTGCACGCCGTCGCGCATAAAGATGCACGGCTCCACGTCGTAATAGCCAAAACCGTGGCCCGCATCGCGACGATTGATGACATGCTTGGGCAACAGGATGATCTTGTCGCTGGGCTCGGGATCTATCTTCCGCAGCTTTTTGACCTTGCGGCGGGCGCGCTTTAGGCTGCGTTCGCTATCGCCACGGCCGCGGCCGTCCGGCTTGCCGCCGTATCGAAGGGCAACCTCACGCGCCAGGATCTTTGTGTCCGCAGCGCACAGCAGGTCGCTCACGGTGGGCAGGTCTTCCCACTCAATGCCATCGACGTCCCAAATCCTGTTCATGTTCAACCTCTTTCTGGCTGTGAATTTACGCACTTGTTCGCCCTGCACAACGTACTTGTAAGGCATGCGCCCCGCTAGAGCGCCTTCTTGCTGGGCGCAATCACCTCGTCCATCAGGCCCAGCTCCAGAGCGCGCCTGGCGTTGCACCAGCAGTCGCGCTCGGTGAGCTCGTGGAACTCCTGGGCGCTCAGGTTGCCATGCTCGGCCAGCAGCTCGTCCAGCTCGGCGCGCATGGCCGCTGTATGCTGGGCCACGATCTCGATATCGGTCTGCTGCGCCATGCCCGTGCCGCCCATCAGTTGGTGGATGAGCACCTGCGTGTGGCGGTACACCTGACGGTGGTCGCCGCAGGCCAAGATCACCGCGGCCATCGAGGCCACGACGCCCTCGCCCACCGTGATCACGGGGCAATCGAGCGACTGCATGGTGTCGATGAGCGCCAGCCCCGCCGTGACGCTGCCGCCCGGGCTGTTGATGATGAGGGTGATGGGCTCGGTCGCACTTTGATGCTCCAGCACCAGCATGGACTTAATAAGGCCGTTGCAGGTCGCATCGTTGACCTCGCCCTCCAGCAGCAGCACACGGCTGTTGAGCAGTTCGCTTGCCATATCGACAGCGGCAACACGGCCGTCCTTGGACTTCTTTATGATGCTGGGCTCACGATACATAACGGGCATGGCAATTCCCTTCTAAACGGAATCGGTAAGGAGGCAAAAACTGGACCGCACGGCTTACGACTAACGGAAGCCGTGCGACAAAACATGCAAGATGGGGTACACAAAGCTGCAAGGGCTAATCCCTCAGCCACTTGGCAGCATTGGGATGATCGGCGCAAAAGTACTTCTTGGCGCGGAAGGGACGCATGCCGGTCACCTTGACCAGGCAATCGGTGCGGGGCATAAGCCCAACCTCGCCTGGGGTCATCACGCAACCGCGCACATCTACGGCAGTGCGCTCGGCGCCCACGTACTTGGTGCCCAAAACCGACTCGCCACACAGTTCGCTTATGTAGTTCTGCGTCGCGATGTTGCTGCCGCCGCCCATATAGACCAAACTATCGCAGTTATCGAGGATGGTAAGCGCCGTGGATTTGCCGTACACGACATCGAGCTGGCTCAGCGATTGCGCACACATCAAAAAGCTAATGCCGCGACTGCGCACAGTCGCAATGCTGCGCTCAAAATCGGGGATGCGGCCCACATTGGGAAACTCATCGAGCACAAACTGCACGCGACGCTGCAAATGGCCGCTGGGGCTGGCATCGGCACGGCGCTGGGCAAGGTTAAACAGCTGCTTAAGGGCAACGTTCGCAAGCCATGCATTAGCCGAATCGTTGTCGCTCACCTTAAGATCGATCATGCGCTTGCCCTCGTCAATACGATCAAGACGCATCTCGTCATTCTCAAAAACGCGCATGAGCTGAGGCGTCTTAAGCCGCGAGATAGTTGCATTGAGCGTGATCAGAATACTCTTAAGCGTCCTATCTGCCGCACCTCGAAAATCGCGATACTGCTCAACGCCATACAGATCAGCGTTCTCCGCACCAAACTTATCGAGAAACTCCCTGGACTCCACCTCTTCTACAAGGTAGTCCAACGGGAATCGCCCCTCACCATCTCCCGTAACCTTGATGAGCGCAGCCAGTTTAAAGACGTTGTTCATCTTAAGGTAGCGGCGCGGGGCATTGGGGTCCTCACCCGGCGTAAGGGTGCCGGCAAGGGTCTCCAGGAGGAACAGGATTCCAACAATCGCTCGAAGCAGCAGGTCGCTCGCGTTATTCCAGAACGGATCATACCTAAGGCTACGGCCGTCAGGATCGACCCCCTCCATGATTGCCGCCACTGTGGTGGGGATATCCTCGACATCCATCACGTAACGCAGAGGGTCGTATCCGGCCGACTGCTCGGGATTAACAGTATCGAGAACCGTTACCTCGTAGCCGTCCTCTTCAAAGCCTTTCCCCGTACGGCGCAGCAGCTCACCCTTGGTGTCTGTGACCACATAACAGCATTCGTGGTGATTGAGCAGGTTGGGCAAAATGAAACTCGCCGTTTTGCCGCTGCCGGTACCTCCAAAGGCAAAAACATTGTTGGACACACTCGTCTCCCAATGCTTGTCGTCCTCGTAGAACGCCACCGTGGCACCCTGCGCCAGGATCACGTCGCGCTGCTCATCGCCGGGCGACAGCGCCCGCATCTCCTCCTTAGTCGCCCACTTCTTGGTCTGATACTCCGTTTGCTGCGCGGCCTCGTAGCCGTACATCTTGATGACTGGCATGGCGTGACCCCTTTCTTGTCCGTAGTGTTGGTGGTTGTTAGGCAATGCGATCGACGTCTACACCCTCCCCGAGGCTCGTCGCATGCGGAAACTTGCCCGCGCCGTCGATCAGACGCTCGGTCTGCGACAAATAGCTCTCGCGCGCAGCAACTGAGGCCGTTTCATCTCGCAAATACGCAAGCAATGCATTAATCATCAACTTGTCGAGCAGGTCGTACCCTTTCGCCTGAGCGAGGTTGAGGGTGTAGCGCTCCTGGAGTCTCCGCACCTTAGTTGCCAAATCGATTTCCATCTTTTCCTCCATGTAATAAAAAGTGTGTCGTTCGTTCAAAAGTGCCTCAAACGGGCGTTTGACGCATAGCTCAAAGTTGAAACGCGGACTCGTATCGAACACGCGTCGTTGCACCTTGAGGTAGCGCTTGTAAAACATGACGGCATCATCTTCATCCGCCGTAAAGCCACGCGATCCATCGCGGTGCAGCCGGTCGTAAGGCTTTTTGCTATCGATATGGCGCACGAATGGGGACGGAATATAGACATCCTTCTTGACGATGTACTTCATCCCTGTCGCCACCTGCTCAAACAAGAGAACGCCAGTTGATTTAAAAGCCGCATTACATCCATGCCTAAACATGTTCACCACGGCTGCCACGCTGCCCATGCAGCTATCGCGCGGGGAGAAATACAGCGAAAGCAAAGCGAGCGTCGCAGCAGTCAAAAGCTCGCGGGCCTCGTGTACATCGGCTCGATACTGCTCGGGCACCAGCCCGGGAATATCGGGCGAGCGCTCTTCCAGCACGCCAACGAGCGATTTAGCCAGGCGCTCGACGTTCTTCTCGCCGCAGTACGGACACGGCAGTGGCAGCTCTGCCTTCCTGTTCACTTCGCACATGCCGCGAAGATCTTCATCGATTGCATCGAGAAATGCCTCATAGATGTTGTCCCGTTTCTTCATGAATGCTTCTTTCTATCCGGTTCCGGATGTTTGGTGTAAGTCTGTTCTATGTTTTAGAATTCTCTGACGATAGAGCGATGATTGTCGATCTATCCTGTAGTTTCATAAGTAAAATCATCCTGCTCGATTGCTTAGTTTGTCTAAAGACTACAAAGCGGATGCATCAAGCAGTTGGTATTGAGTTGGCTTTGGATTGCTTCGAGGATAGCACAGCATGCTGTTCTCGTCATTAGAAATTTTCAAATTAATCTGCTAATATGTAACCCACTAAGAAGAAAGGGCCCTATACATGCGCGAAACTACCTCATCGTTGCCACGTCTCACCGCCGCCGCCCTCTCGCGCGCGCTTAATTTGGAGCAGGGCAGCCGTCTGCTCACCGTGCGCCTGCCCGGCGCCATTGACTGCGAGGCACTTCGTGAATGCTTCAGCCTGAACGGCAACGGCATACCTAATATTTGCGAACTTGAGCCCGGCAAGCAGAACACGGACAGCGGCGACGCGGCGCCGGTATTTATCGATGCCACAGCTTGCGTTCGCAAACGTTTTCGCGAAATCAACAGCGCATGTGAGGCGCTCATTAATGATCTGGAGCCTGGCTACCTGGGCTTCTGCGATTGGGAGGCCTATCTCTGGTGCCTGTATGCACTAGCCCTCTCCGGTCGAACTCGAGCTGCCGTACTGCTGCCGTTCGAGTCTTTGGACAACGCCGAGCAGGCACGCGCGATTCTGTTGCGCGAGGGGCTCGTCGAAAGCGTCCTATATCACCCGCTCGCCGAATCTCCGATGCACGGCATGTACGCACTTATTGTATTGTCGACGGGAAATCGCAGCGTTTCATTCCGCAATGCCGCCACGCCCATGCCACGTCTTCGGTTTGCCGACGGGGCTCGCCACCCCAATCTTCCCTTGGCTTTCTCCCCTGACTGGAGCGGCATCGAGTGCGACTCACGCAAAACGGTTTCCATTGAAACCATCGCGCTCGAAACGCGCAAGCTACTCCAACACCACGCCGCGCTCTCCAAAGGCAGGGTTGGCCTGATCTCCGTAGCTCAAAACTACAGCGCAACGCTCGGCGACAGCTTTATGCGTGTAGTGCCGTTTATGCCCCGAGAGAGCACCATATCGAATGATATAGAAGCGGTCGAGGTGCGCCGCATTTCGTCCCAGGACTTCCGGAACGGCAACTTGCTGCCCAGGGATGTTGCGGAAAACGCGACGGAGCCAGATTCCGAACCCGTAAAAGTTGATCCGGAGCTCCTGAAGCGTTATGAGCTTCGCCCCGGCGACATTATCATGCCACGCATGCTTGGCCGTTATGGCGCATCCAACCTGCTTGTGGTCGGCGTCGACGACGCAAAGCAACATCTGGTTGCCTCGCACAACACCACCGCCATTCGTCCGGCGATTCAAACGATGACAGACGAGGAACGCACGGTGTATTCGGAAATGGTTGCAGCGTATCTCACCAGTGGCCACGGAGCCAAGATTATGCAAGTTCTTTTTGAAAACCAACTCAGTCGCGCTATTCGTCCTTCCGACCTGTTCGAGATTGAAGTCCCGCCGGCGCTCGACCCGCGCACGCGCGAGTACAGCAAGTCCATCAATCACTTTGCTGAGGTCGTAAGGGCAAAGAAACAAGCCGAGGCTGCTGTCGCCCAAGCCCAGCGCGACCTCAAAGCCGCAAAAAAGGCCGTCACCCAGGTGGTCGACCAAGCCTGCGAGTAGCGCATAGGCGGTAGAAACGACTTAAGCCGGCGACAGGAACAATCCTGCCGCCGGCTTAACTATCTAGACTATTCCCATCCCGTGGTCTGAGGATTCCATTTGCGCAAATTCGCCGAATGATTAAAGCACGGTGCATACAACCGATTGACGATATCTTCTGCTCCAGCAATGTTTCCCGCGAGATCAAGTACCCCCGCCTGCCTCGCCATCTTTACGAACTGCGCAGAACCATTTTGTTTCCACCAGAGAGGCGCCACGAACTCTTCCGGCATTGCCACCTTGCGGGCAGATGCTTCTTTCTCGATCCTCTCGACAAGCGTAGCCCCATCGACGAAGCAAGTTCTCGCGTACACCAAGATGTCGACTATATCCTTGATTCGCGAAGAGGCACGGCCCTCATGCATCTCTATCATCGCGAGCAATTTATCTGCAAGGGCGCTCTCCACTCGGCATACTCGATAGTCGCAGACTGGGAGCCCCTCGATATTCAAACGATCGATCGGCGCAAGAACCTCAGGCTCAAGGCCCCGCACTTCATAAATTACCAAGTCAATTGAAATTGGCTGTAGCTTCTTGGTTCCCATAAAGGGGGTGAACCACACCTTAGCACCGCACCGATACTCATCTTCTTCTTTGATCTGCTCTGCACGATCAAAGACAAACGAAACGAAATCCTCCAGATCAATCGAAGCCGCCTGCACCAGATCGGCAATAGCCTCTTCGAGACTTTCCTCTTGAGCAACCAAGTCAATATCTCTTGTGACACGTGCATCGAGTGTTCGCGCCAGGACGCTTTGGCCACCCTTGAGCACAAAGCTGCCGTCATCTTCTGAAAAAACGCGACATAGGAAGCGATGAAAGTAGAAACCGACGATCGCCCGATTAGTATCCATCGGCGATTCTCTTGCGGCATTCCTAACAGCCATCTCCAATGCGGCAGGCGTTTTGTACTTCACCATGTCCTCCGTTTCGCATTACCCGCTCAGTACCATCAGCAAAGGCCTCATTAGTTCGCGTCGTTTGGCGGTTTTAGAGTTCTCTTCTACAAGATCTTTCAGCCGCTGTATATCGAGCCCTCGCCCAAGCGCGTCGTTATAGGCATCGATAATTAATGAGGGGTCCTCGCAACCGAGGCAAAGATCAACAAGCGTGCGCTCGGGTTTGGTTACCGGCAGGCCGTCGAGCCAAACGATATCCCGCCCGGCAATCTCGCGCTTTACAAAAGAAAGGGATTCGTTTCTTGTATTGATACGCGTAGGCGCGGTCATCCTGTAGGGGGACAGGTAGAAATCGCCCATTTGCTGCAGGTTCGCCGCTGTCGTACCGCTCACTGCAATGCCGTCCCACTGGCCTTTTCTCTCCCACGCGCAAAGGGAGGGATTGGTGAGCTTCCAAAAAGCGTTGAGCTCGTCGGTGTCTCGGCGCTGCGTTCCGGACATCCGGTAGGCGCCGTGGCATATCCGTTCGAGACGCCCCACACGGCATGAGTGTGCCAGTGCATCTCGAGAGATATCCATGCGAGCCGCCTGGGCTGTGGTGAACACGCCCTCACTCTCGGAAAGCTCGCTTATCGCCGTTATGTTGCTAAAGTACTTCATGTTGCAATTGTAGGATATTTTCATACTTTTGCAACGTGATTATGATTTCCGGTAATCCGTTCGCTTTGTTTATCACATTTCTGCCGACGGCTTGTTACCGGCTCAACATCAACCGCTATCGATCTCTAGTACTTTTCCGCAAAGTGAACGGCTGTTTTTGCACCCCTGGAACATCCGCATCTTTCGACGGCAAAAACGCAGGATTCCAGGGTCAAAACCGCAGGAAACGGCGCCCTCAAAGTGTCGATGCTTCGGGAGTCCGATTTAGCTCATTCACTTCTCAGAAAAGTAATAGACCTCGCCGTGGGCCACTAATAATAACCCCCTATACACACCCAAAAACTCATCCAACATTAATCTTGGCTCAAGAATCGCTTAATCTATAACCTGCACTATAGAGTTCGACCAAGGGCGGGGCGGCGCCGCGCAACGCAGGCCGCTGAACGCAACGCTCGCGCCCGGGCAGATCGCCCGGCGTCGCGCCCATCGAACGAAAGGACAGGTCATGGACGACCTCGAAAAAGTTGAAACCATCCGCACCAAGTGCGACGTGAGCTACACCGATGCCAAGGCCGCGCTCGACGCCACCGACGGCAACGTTCTGGATGCCATCATTTGGCTCGAGTCGCAGGGCAAGACCCAGACCACGTCGGCGCACGCCGCCACCGAGTCCGCGCCGGCCGACGAACCCTCGGCCGAGATGGTCGCCGCGCAGGCTGCCTACGAAAAGTCGAGCGAAAAGACCGACTTCTCCAAGAAGATGGACAGTGTGTGGGAGTACCTCAAAAAGCTCTTCCGCCTGAGCCTGGACACCAAGTTTATCGCCACGCGCCGCGACGCCATCATCCTCAACATCCCCATCCTGATCCCCATCATCGCCCTGTTTGCCTGGGGTGCCACGATCTGGCTGATGCTGATTGGCCTGTTCTTTGGCATGCGCTACCGCATCGACAGCGACGGCGACGTGCCCGGCAGCATCAACAACTTGATGGACAGCGCTGCCAATGCCGCGGACGACATCAAGCAAAATCTGAACGACGACAAGTAATCGCAGACGGGGGCACGCATGGCACGGATCCTTATCGTAGAGGACGAGGAGAAAATCGCCCGCTTTGTGACGCTCGAGCTGGAGCACGAGGGTTACCAGGTGGAGCACGCCGCCGACGGCCGCACCGCCGTGGACCTGGCGTTGGAGCGCGACTACGACTTGATTCTGCTCGATGTACTGCTGCCGCAGCTCAACGGCATGGAGGTCCTGCGGCGCGTCCGCAAGCACAAGGGTGTGCCGGTGATTATGGTCACCGCACGCGATGCCGTGATGGACAAGGTGGCAGGGCTCGACGCCGGCGCCGACGACTACCTGACCAAGCCATTTGCGATTGAGGAGCTGTTCGCACGGATCCGCGTGGCGTTGAAGCGAGCGGAGGCCGCGCGGGCGGCTTCTGGCGTTGGCGGCGTTGAGGCCGGGGAGGGCGCTACGGGTGCCGGTACCGCCGCGACGTCCCCGGCTAGTGACTCGGCCAAGACCTCTGCCGTGCCCTCCCCCGCCACGCTCACCGTGGGCTCGGTCGCGCTCGATCCCGACCGCCGCGAAGTCACGGTCGGCGGCTCGCCCATCGTGCTGACCGCCCGCGAGTTCGATGTCCTCGCCTTGCTTATGGCACATGCCGGCACTGTGCTCACGCGCGAGCGCATCGCGCACGAGGCGCTGGGCTACGAATACGTGGGCGACACCAACAACGTCGACGTGCACATCGCGCACCTGCGTGCCAAGATCGAAGACGCCGGCGGCGCCCGCATCATCCAGACCGTGCGCGGGGTGGGCTATGTCTGCCGCGCGTAACGACGAGGCCAAGCGCGTCACCTCCATCGCCCGCGCCATCAACTGGAGCTATATGTGGCGCCGCTTGGTGAGCTACGTCTGGCTGGATCTGTTACTGCTACTTGTTGCGGCGGCAATCCTCGTCTATGGCTACAACCAGACGCTGCCCGACGGCGCGTTTACCGCGGGATGGATCCCCGGCGCCGCCGTTCACGGCATGTCGCTGGCGCCCGCGCGCGGCTGGGACCCGACCACGCTCACCTATACCGTCGAGCTTGCGCGTAGCACCAAGACCTTCCCCTTCGCACAGGACCTCGTCACGCTATGGCCCCTCTACCTTGTCGTTGCGGGCTGGCAGGTTATCAGCGTGCTCGATATGCTCGGCGGCGCCCGCCGCGTGCGCCGCACTATGGCGCCGCTCAACGACCTGGCCCTGCGCGTTGACGAGCTCGGCCGCATGCAGCTCGCCGGCGGCAAGATGGAAACATTGGAACAGGCCATCGAACGCGCGAGCGTCGACTCGCCGAGCGTCACCACCGGCGACGCCGATCTGGCGAGTATCGAGGTCGCGCTCAACCGCCTGCTGCGCCAGATGCAAGAGGCCAAGCTGCAGCAGATGCGCTTTGTCAACGATGCGAGTCACGAGCTACGCACGCCCATCGCGGTGATTCAGGGCTATGTGAACATGCTTGACCGCTGGGGCAAAGACGACCCGGACGTGCTGGCAGAGTCCATCGCATCGCTCAAGGCCGAAAGCGAGCATATGCAAGAGCTCGTGGAGCAGCTGCTGTTTTTGGCGCGTGGCGATGCCGGACGCACGGTCCTGCGGCGTGCGTATGCCAACCTGGCAGCACTGGTCGGCGAGGTGTGCGAGGAATCGCAGATGATTGATACCGCGCACGCGTATCGGCTGGCTTTTGACCCTGCGTTTGCCAGCGATCCGCGCTGCGACGCATCTGTCGACGTGGCGCTTGTGAAGCAGGCCCTGCGCGTGATCGTGCAAAACGCCGCCAAGTACTCGGATGCGGGAACGACCGTCACGTTTGGTATAACGCCCGATGCGGGCACGGGCACCATCGAGATAGCCGTTGAGGACGAGGGTATCGGCATGAACCAGGAATCCGCAGCTCACGCGTTTGAACGGTTCTACCGTGCCGACAACGCGCGCGATGCCGGCGCGCAGGGCTCGGGCCTGGGGCTCGCTATCGCCAAGTGGATCGTCGACAACCACGGCGGCGTCATCGGTGTGACCTCAGTCGAGGGCGTCGGCAGCCGCTTTACGATTCGCCTGCCGCGGTAGGGGCGTCTCTCATAAATCGAAGGTGAATGCTTTTCCGCGAAGTGAACGACCTATTTTGGGCGCCCGAAGCATCCGCACTTTTTGGCGCCAAAACCGCAGGAAACACCTGACAAAACCGCAGGAAACAGTGCCTACAAAGTGTCGATGCTCCAGGGGTTCGATTTCACTCGTTCACTTCGCAAAAAGTCATTCACCTTCGATTTACGGCAGCCCGTCAGTCACCCTCTTGGTATTAAAAATGGGGCAAGGCCACACGCCTTACCCCATTTTTTGCTAACTATAGCAACTTGTGCGCTACTCGCGGCACAGGTGCACAGCAAAGCCGGCGAACTCGCGCTTAAAGTACACGAGCTTGGTGCCACCGTCGGGCAGCAGCACGCGCGACTCCTCGTTGACCTCGAGTCCGCGCTCGGCAAACCACTTCTCGGCCGCATCGATGTCGTTGACGGCAAAGCCGATGTGACCCTTGGCGCCACGACCATTCTGCTTCATGACCTCGACCAGTGAATCATTGAAGTACGAAACCGGGGTCTCGATGACGGGCAGGCCCATCATCGTCGAGAACAGCTCCGCGATCTCCAGGGCATCGGCCGGGTCGGTGGCGTTGATACCCACATGGGCGACGCGCATGCCAAAGAGCTCTACCGGGTTGGCATTCTGCTCACTCATACAGTCAGCGCCTACTGAGCCATGACGTCAAGAACGGCCTTCTCGGCAGCGACGCGGTTCATGCCGGTCATGAAGGGCACGCCGCTCACGTACGGGCAGGTGAGGCCCTCGGGGGCAACGGTAGTGGCGATCAGCAGGTCGGCGCCCTCGTCGCAAGTATCCTTGGCCTCGGAGATGGCGCACTGCACGATCTCGTACTTGTCGGCGTAACCGTTGGCGTCGAGCAGGGTGGCGACCTTCTGGGCAACAAGCGTGGAAGTGGCAGCGCCAGCGCCGCAAGCCAAAACGATTTTCTTCATAGGTAATGTCTCCCTTCATGGTTTACTTTTGCTAAGTGTACCGCAGCGAGCGATGGCACTCGGCCTCGATGCGCTTTTATGCCAGTTTGCTTGCGCACTGCGTATAATACATCTAGTACGTGTTGTCATACCACTCGCCTTATGAGCGATTAAGGACCCTAATATGCCCGATTCCCGCACCCTCTGGACCGCCGTCGTCGTCATCTGTATCGCCGTGTCGGTATTCTTTAGCGTCAAAAAACGTACCACGTTTAAGCGCCTGCAACAGCTTATGGCTGCCAAACAGTGGGACGAGTTCGATCGTTTGCTCGACGGCAAACTCACCAGCATGTTGTATCCACGCTACAACCGCGACTACCTGCGCCTGAACTCCTATCTGCTGCGCGAGGACCACGAGCGCGCCGACGAGATGTTCGACCTGCTGCTGAGCCTCAACCTACCCAAGATGCAGCGCGTCGACCTGGTGATCAAGGCCTTTAACTACTACGTTGGCCAGGAGAACCGCGAAAAGTCCAAGGAGTTGCTGCACGAGATCAAGGGGTTCGAGGGCGGTCAGGCCGAGGCAGTCGCACACGAGTGCCAGCTGATGTACGACACGATGATCCTCAAGCGCCACAACGACATTCCCGAGCTGGAGCGCATGCTCAAGGAGGCCGGTGACGATCCGGTCAAGAGCTGCCGCCTGGAATACCTGCTGGCCCTGCAGTACAAGAACAAGGGCGACGAGGCCAAGTTTGCCGAGTACTTGGAAAAGTCGGGCCAGCACTCGATGGCCGTCAACGCGTAACGGACGGCTTGTGCTAGACTTCTAGACTTACGGGGGCGTGGCGGAATTGGCATACGCAGGAGACTTAAAATCTCTCGCCGCAAGGATTGTGGGTTCGAGTCCCACCGCCCCTACCACGCATTGTCTACGAGCCCGTATCCCCCGGAGATGCGGGCTCGTTTCTTTCGGACGCCGGTGGGACTCGAACCCGCGAGGGGGCGAGCGTCAAGCGGACGCGCAGCGTCCGCAGCGAGCCGGCGAGGGCGCCGGCAGGCGACCGAAGCCGGTGCGTATTTGCACAGCAAATACGCAGACGTCCCACCGCCCCTACCACGTATTGTTTACGAGCCCGCGTCCCCCAGGGATGCGGGCTCGTTTCTTTTAGATGCCAGTACAGATGGTGAGTTGCGGTGGAATAGTTCTTGTTTATGCCGTTTACCAGCCTATTTAGGAACTATTTCACCGCAGCTTAGGTTGAAACTCGCACATTTTTCGATGGAAAAACGTGTTTGTCTCCCACATTTTTTGATTGAAAGATGTGGTTGTCTCGCACATTTTCCAAGGGAAATGCGCATATGGCCTTATACTATCCGAAAGGGTTGGGAGGCAATATGCAGCGACAGCTTATGAGTGAACTTATCGCTTGGAAATCAAGAGCGAATCGCAAACCCCTCTTGCTTAAGGGGGCCCGCCAGACAGGTAAGACTTGGCTTCTTAACGAATTTGCAAGCCAGCAGTATCAACACGCCATTCGTTTTGACTTTATGCTCGAGCCGAGCGCACGCTCGCTGTTCGATGGGGACCTCGACCCCAAGCGCATCATCTCCCAGATTGAACTCCTGCGCGGCCAAACCGTAACGCCGGCAGACACGCTCGTCATCTTCGACGAGATCCAAGAGGCACCACGCGGAATCACCTCGCTCAAGTACTTCAACGAGCTTGCACCCGAATACCACATCGTGGCAGCCGGTTCCTATATGGGCCTCGCGCTCCGACGCGAAAACGAGTCATTTCCCGTCGGCAAAATTGACCAGCTCACCATGCGTCCCATGGGGTTTGTCGAGTTCGTTCGCGCCGTCGACGGCAACCCGCTCGCCGACGCCATCCTTGCCGCAGACATGAACCTTCTAGCAAACGTTACCGAAAAGCTCGAGCACCTGCTCAAGGAATACCTTGTTGTCGGCGGCATGCCCGAAGTTGTCTCCGCTTTCGCCGAGACACGCGACTTCATCGAAGCCCGAAGGCTTCAGCAGCAAATCATCGAGGCTTACGAATCCGATTTTGGCAAACATGCACCCGCCCGCATCGTCGAACGCATGAGGTTGGTTTGGAAAACCCTTCCCGGCCAGCTTGCCAAGGAGAACAAGAAGTTTGTCTATGGCGCCCTTCGCCCCGGGGCGCGCGCACGCGATTTCGAGGAAAGCCTCCAGTGGCTTACGGACTACGGAATCGTTCATAAGGTGCCACGTGTTTCCGCTCTCAAGGCGCCGCTCTCGAGCTACGAAGACCTCTCGGGCTTCAAACTGTTCTGCATCGACACCGGCATCCTCGGAGCGCTCTCCGGCCTCTCTCCGGCCATCGTTCTTAACGGATCCGCTGTTTTTACTGAGTTCAAAGGTTCGCTGACCGAACAATATGTCGCGCAGGAGCTTTTGCTCCAGAACAAAACTCCCGCGTATTGGTCCTCTACCTCAGGCAATGCCGAAACCGACTTTGCCATTGACCATGCGGGAACCGTGCTTCCGCTTGAGGTCAAGGCGGCAGAGAACCTTAAAGCGAAGAGTCCGAAAATAGCCTGCGAAAAATTCAAACTCGAACGTTGTGTGAGAAGCTCCCTAGCGGCATATAGAGACGAGAGCACGCTCGTCAATATTCCGCTTTGGGAGATTGGGCAAATCGACAAGCTGGCATAGGCGCTGTGGGGACGCCCCGCAAGGACTGTCCCCAGGTGCCGGCAGAAAAGGAACGTCCCCAGGTGCCGGCTGTTGAGTTGCGGTGGAATAGGGACTGTTTGGTGCCCGAAAGGGCCATTTTGGTCCGTATTTCACCGCAACTTATGAGGGGATGGTTAAAGGGTGCTGAGAGTGGGGGGCCAGACGATGGTGGGGGTCGCGCCGTCGAGAACCTCGTTGATGGTGGCGGCCATACCGGCGAGCAGGCTGTTCTCGCTCACGGTAAGCGCCCTGTAGTCACCGGCGCGCATGAGCTCGCGAATCACCACGGCACCGGCCAAGATCACGCCCGCGCGTTTGGGCTGCACGCCTGGCAACGCGGCAATGCCTGCAACATCCAGCGCAGACATGCGCTCGATAGCGGCCGAAACCTGATCCAGCGAAAGCTCGCGTAGGTGCACAAAGCTCGAATCATACGGCTCCAGCTCGTGTACCAGCGCCACGAGCGTGGTGACGGTGCCACCCACCGCGACCAGGCGCTCGGCACGCTCAAAATCGCTGGGCAGGCCTTCAAAATAGGCGGCGAACTGCTCGCCTGCCCACACGGCAGCGGCAGCAAGCTCACTGTCCGTTGGCGGCAGTGCCGAGAAAAACCGCTCGGTCACACGGCGGCAACCGATGTCCAGCGAGCACGTCCCTTCCAGCGCAAAGACGCCACGCTCCGGTGCATAGACGCCCGTCGCGAGCTCCGTGGATCCGCCGCCCGAATCGGCGACGATAATCCGTTCGCCGGCAAAGTCGTGCGCCACGCCAAAAAATGTCAGGCGTGCCTCGACCTCGCCCGGAATCACCTGTGGCTCAAGCCCCAGATCGCGCAGGCCGTCCAGCAGCAGCGCGGCATTGGACGCATCGCGCGCGGCACTCGTGCACGTGGTGCAGATGCACACGGCCCCAAAGGCACGCGCCTCGTCCACAAACATGCGGCATGCGGCGAGCACGCGCTCGACCGCCGCCTCGCAAAAGCGCCCCGTCGCGTCGACGCCCTCGCCCAAGTCGGTAATCTCGGTATGCTTGGACGATTCCACGATCGCCCCGGCCTCGACCTGCGCCAGCACCAGTCGCGACGACACCGTTCCCAGGTCGATCGCGGCCACCTTATAGCGTTTGCAATTTGTCATTGCGGGCTCCCCTCCGGGCGCTATTTGCCGTTGGACACGACTGTCTGGCCCTCGACGCCGTTAAAACCAAACAGCATGTCGAGCGTCTGAATGTACCACGGCGCGTCCTTGCCGACTTCCTCAATCTCCTTGGCCACTTCGCTGGCCTTTTTGGCGTTCGAGGACTTTTTGCTCGAAGACGAATCCGAATCGCCGTCCAGGCCCTGCACTTCAATCCTCTTCTCGCCGGGCATCACCAGGCCCAGATCCTCGGATGCCGCATCCTTGATACCCTGCTCCGAGAGCAACTTGTCGACGCTTTTTTGCAGCTCGTCGTTGTACTGTTGGCGAATCTCGACCTG
This sequence comes from Collinsella sp. BIOML-A6, assembly GCF_009875845.1. Lineage (NCBI taxonomy): Bacteria > Bacillati > Actinomycetota > Coriobacteriia > Coriobacteriales > Coriobacteriaceae > Collinsella > Collinsella sp. BIOML-A6. The sequence goes on along the minus strand of NZ_WWSL01000014.1, from coordinate 43,043 downwards.
TTTGGCCAAGATATCGCTCGAGCGTTTGGCAACGTAGAGGTCGCGAACGGGAAAGTACAGGCTCACGAGCGCCAGGGCGACGACAATGCCAACAAACAGCCCGCGCTGGGGCCCATGGGTAAAGTCGTAGATTGCCTTGACCAACGCGTTATCGTTGGCGTAGTGCATGAAGTCCGAGCCCAAAAGACGGTTCGAGGGCCTGGTCGACTTTTCGTGCGCTTGAGCCGAGGGGCGCTGCGTACGCGAAGCATGCGTCGCGCGCGCCGAACGTGGCGGGCGGTCCGCCGACGTATTCATTTGAGCACGGGGACGCGAGGTGTTTGTCGGACGTTGCGCGGGGCGGTCAGCACCAGTGTAGCCGGACCCACCGAGCTGCACCGTACGTGCACGACGAGACGACGGTTCGTGCGAACCGGCGGAATAATACCTGTTGTCGTAAATCTGATCCATGTGCGCCTTGTGCGGTTGAGGTTTGTTTGCGCTAAGTCCTTTAGTTATAGCACGAGCGCCCGCACCTCCTTCGCCAGCCTTTGCTCGACATAAAAAAGGCGCTGAGCCATACGGCCCAGCGCCCAATGGCAGCCATCAGAAGTGGAGCGGAGCCGAGTCAACCCCGCCCCCCGCGAGCACCACCTGTTTAGCGAATGTTGTAGAACGCAGACCTGCCGGCGTAGCGCGCGCTGTCCTCGAGCTCGTCCTCGATGCGGATGAGCTGGTTGTACTTGGCGATACGGTCGCTGCGGCACGGGGCGCCCGACTTGATCTGACCGGCGTTGACGCCCACGACCAGGTCGGCGATCGTGGAGTCCTCGGTCTCGCCGGAGCGGTGGCTCACGATGCAAGCGTAACCCGCCTCCTTGGCGGTCTCGATAGCCTCGAGCGACTCGGTGAGCGTGCCAATCTGGTTGACCTTGACCAGGATCGCGTTGGCGGCGCCCAGCTCGATGCCCTTCTTGAGGCGCTCGGTGTTGGTGACGAACAGGTCATCGCCCACCAGCTGTACCTTGTTGCCAATGCGCCGAGTGAGCTCGACCCAGCCGTCCCAGTCCTCCTCGGCCATGCCGTCCTCGATGGAGATGATGGGATAGGTGTCGACGAGCTTCTCCCAGTAATCGACCATCTGGGCGCTCGTGTACTCAACGCCCTCGCCCTTGAGCTCGTACATGCCGGTCTCGGCGTTGTAAAACTCGGTCGAGGCCGGATCCATGGCGTACATGAAGTCGACGCCGGGCGTAAAGCCGGCCTTCTCCACGGCCTTGGTGATGTACTCGAACGGCTCGGCGTTGGTCTTGAGGTTGGGCGCAAAGCCGCCCTCGTCGCCCACACCGCCGCCCAGGCCTGCCTCGTGCAGCACGCCCTTGAGGGTGTGGTAGACCTCAGCGCACCAACGCAGGCCCTCGGCAAAGCTCGGGGCGCCTACCGGCATAATCATGAACTCCTGGAAGTCAACGTTGTTGTCGGCATGCACGCCGCCGTTGAGGATGTTCATCATGGGCGTGGGCAGCAGGTGGGCGTTGACGCCACCCAGGTACTGATACAGCGACAGGCCCGCCGACTCGGCAGCGGCGCGGGCGGCGGCCAGCGACACGCCCAGGATAGCGTTGGCGCCGAGCTTGGTCTTGTTGGGCGTACCGTCGGCGGCAATCAGTGCGGCATCGACGGCACGCTGGTCGAAGGCATCGAGGCCCACGACGGCGTTGGCGCACTCGTTGTTGACGTGCTCGACGGCCTGCGAGACGCCCTTGCCCAGGTAGCGGCCCTTGTCGCCGTCGCGCAGCTCGCAAGCCTCGAAAGCGCCGGTCGAAGCGCCTGAAGGCACCATCGCGCGACCGAAGCTGCCGTCCTCGAGCACGACCTCGACCTCGACGGTGGGGTTGCCGCGGCTGTCGAGCACTTCACGACCGTAGACGTCCAAAATGTCACTCATGTTGTCTCCCTCTCACTTGGAAACGGGTTGAATGCTTGGCGACACGGCATTGCGCCAATGTGGCGCTTTGGTTTGCAAGTTAGCCTTGTCGCACTTTTTGCATTATGCCCTAAGTTAGCCAATGGATACATATGAATTGGAGAAATCATTCTTTAGGGCCCTTGTTTTTACACCAGGCATTCATCTCTAGAGGTCCTCTCCATTAAAATCTCCAATCCGCATTCCGTTTTTACCCGACTTGCGAATGTAAGAGCCAATAATGTGCTTCGCATCGTGCAAAGTTCTGGATATCGTGCAAATCTAAGGGTCTGAAGTTCTGGATATCGTGCATAATCAGGTTATAAAAGTTCTGGATATCGTGCACGAGGTAGCCATGCTTAAACGAAAAGCCTATGACACACTACTAAAATGGAAGCATGAAAGCGCTGGTAAAACAGCACTTCTTATTGAAGGAGCTCGCCGCGTCGGCAAGAGCACGCTTGCCCGCACGTTTGGAGAAGCCGAATACAAGTCCTGCCTTGTCATTGATTTCTTTCAAGCACCTGCCGAAGTTAAGCAATATTTTGAGGACTATCGCACTGACTTCGACTCGCTCTTCCTCTATCTCTCGGTTTTCTATAACGTCAAACTCTATGAACACGAGACGCTTATCGTCTTTGACGAGGTCCAGATGTACCCGCAAGCACGCGGACTCATCAAGTATCTCGTTGCAGACGGACGTTACGACTACATCGAAACTGGATCCCTGTTCAGCATCAAGCAGAACATTAAAGATATCGTCATCCCGTCCGAGGAAGAGTCTTTGGAACTTGAGCCCCTCGACTTTGAGGAGTTCCTCTGGGGCATGGACGAAAAGGGGCTGGCCGATCTCATTCGCATGAGCTTTAGCAAAATGAAGCCGCTCCCTGATGCCCTACATCGCAGAGCGCTCTCCCTTATGCGCGAATACATGCTCGTAGGCGGCATGCCTGAGCCGGTATCCATCTATGTTGAACAGCGCGCTTTTGCGCCCGTCGACGCATCGAAACGCCGAATCGTCCAGCTCTATCGCAACGATATCTCTCGTTTTGCAACCGGTTACGAATTCAAAGTCGTCTCCGTACTCGATGGCATCCCGGGTCAACTCTCTAGGCACGAAAAGCGATTCAAGCTTTCCTCACTTGATAAAAACGCGCGCATGCGCACCTACGAAGAAGCCTTCTTTTGTCTGGCAGACGCGCGAATTGCCAATATCTGCTATGCCGCAAGCGAGCCGAGCGTGGGCCTTTCACTCAGCATGGAGCAAACAGCACTCAAGTGCTACATGGCAGACACCGGCCTGCTTGTAACGCTTGCCTTCTCTGACAACAACGATACCGATGAAGACGTTTACAGGGCCGTGCTTCGCGGCGACATCGGATTGAACGAAGGAATGCTTACCGAAAACTACGTTGCCCAATCTCTAAAGGCCAATGGACACAGGCTCTTCTTTTATTCCCAAAGTGGAAAGAAGGAGGGGGAGGAGCGCATGGAAATCGACTTCCTCGTTACCCGACCCTATGTCAATGCCGCCGGAAAGCCGCGCATCAGCCCCATCGAAGTTAAGTCGCCACGCAGATACGGAACCATCTCCCTCGACCGATTCCGCGCGCGCTTTAACAAGAAAATTTGGACGGCTTACGTGTTGCACCCTAAACAACTCGAGTGGGATGCCGAAGCGCAGCTGGCACATCTTCCGTTGTATATGGCTTTTTGCTTGTAGAGACCTCTCTGCGAATGGATGCCGTGAGAGACGCAGGTCTCACTCGCTTGCTTTTGCTTGGTCCCACAGGTCGTTGAGTTGAGCGGTTGAGCAGGCGGCGAGGTCATCGCCCGCCTCGCGCGCAGCAGCCTCCATCGCGGCCCAGCGGCGGCGGAACTTGGCCGTGCTCGCGCGCAGGGCGCTCTCGGCATCGATGCCCTCTTTGCGCGCAACGTTGACCAGGGCAAAGAGCAGGTCGCCAAACTCCATCTCGCGCTCGGGCGAGCCAGGCTCCTCGGCCTCAAACTCAGAGCGCTCCTCGGCGACCTCGTCCCACACATCCTGGACCGTCTCCCACTCAAAGCCCACGGCAGCCGCCTTGCGCGACACCTTCTGCGCCTGCATCAGCGCCGGCAGATGCGTGGGCACGCCGTCGAGCAGGCCCTCGGGCGCAGCCTCGCCTGCCGCCACGGCCTTGTCCTTGGCAGCCTTCTCGGCAAGCTTGACCTCGTCCCAAATCTTGAGTACCTCGTCGGAGCTGTCGGCATCCACATCGCCAAACACGTGCGGATGACGACGAATGAGCTTGGCGTCGATATCGCGTGCCACATCGGCCAGCGTAAACTCACCGGCGTCCGCCGCAATCTGCGCATGCAGCACGACCTGCATGAGCACGTCGCCGAGTTCCTCGCGCAGATGCGCCACGTCGTCCGCCTCGATGCAATCGAGCGCCTCGTAGGCTTCCTCGATCATGTTCTTGCCGATGCTCTGATGCGTCTGCTCGCGATCCCACGGGCAACCGTCGGGCTGACGCAGGCGCCAGATGGTCTGCACCAGATGCTGCAGCTCGGCCGACGCGTCGACCAGCGTGGACAGATCGCGCGAGCCCTCAGCATTTTGCTGAGCCATATGCTGCGCCATGGTTATTCCTCCTCCATGACCACGTGACGGAACGCGCCGCCCTCGTAGATGCCGTAGCTGTGCGTACCGTCCTTGGGAATGCTCACACTGCCGGGGTTGAAGAGCCGCAGGCCCGGGTGCGCGGCGCTCTCCTCGTTAACCTTGATGTGCGTGTGGCCGTAGACGAGCGCGGAGCCCTCGGGCAGCGCGGGCGCATGGTCGACGCTGTTGTGCATGCCGGCGCCAAAGACGTGGCCGTGTGTCAGGAACAGCTCGCGGCCGGCCTCGTCGAACAGCGTGGCGTAGTCGGCCATGACGGGGAAGTCGAGCACCATCTGGTCGACCTCGGCGTCGCAGTTGCCGCGCACCGCGATGATGCGGTCGGCCAGGGCGTTGAGCAGCGGAATCACGCGCTTGGGGGCGTAGTCGCGCGGCAGGTCGTTGCGCGGGCCGTGGTAGAGCAGGTCGCCCAGCAGCACGATGCGGTCGGGCTGCTCGGATTCGATGGCGGAGCAGAGGCGCTCGGTCCAGTATGCCGAGCCGTGGATATCGGAGGCGATGAGGTATTTCATGGTGGTCCTTTCGGGTGGGGTTGATGGGGCTGAATACGGGGTCCGGCGGATGTGGGGCCCATCTACCGTGTTACTCGAATCGCAGCGCCACGCTCTGGGCCGCCTGCATCACGCGCTGGAGCGGCACATTGTGCTCACGGGCAAGACGGGCGCAATCCTCGTACTCAGGAGCCGCGCGCTCGCTGCCGTCGGGCAGGGTGGCTACTTTGACGGCCACCTCTCCCCAAGGCGTCGCCACCTGCTCAAAGCGGCGTGGCAGGCAGACGCGTTCCATCACCTGGCGTCGGATACCGTTGGTCGTGGTTTCCAAAAAGATGATTGTCTGCAGACGGTCAATGTCCTCGCGGGCGCAGATTACCTGCAGCTGCCAGCCGGGACGGCCCTTCTTGCAGTAAAGGGGCAGCCAGTGCGCCTCGCGCGCGCCTGCCTCGCGCAGGCGGTCGGCGGCATAGGCGAGTACCTCGGGCGACGCATCGTCGATGTCGCACTCCAGCTTGACGATGGTTTCGGGCGCATCGGTCTCGCGGGATAGCGGAGATGTACTTCCACGTTGCATACGGTCCGGATCCTTTCCGCACGGGCTCGTTTTATTCACCCAAACGCTAGCACATCGGACGTGGCACAGGCGTGACTTTCGTCCATAGCCGCCCTCGCTCCTATCCAAACGTGTACGTCAGCCTCCAAACATGTCACTTTTTGTCGGTTTTGGAGGCTGACGTACATGTTTTGACGCGGGGCCGATGCCGCGTGGCGACCCTCGCACGCAACCCACCTTTCCAGTCGATTTCGGCCGCAGCGCGCTCGTCGCATCGGGGGCCGCGCCATTACAATGGAGCGGATTCACCAAATGCAAAGGAGTCGCCATGCCCGCATGCCCGCTGGTCGATTGCCACACCCATACCTCGTTTTCGGACGGCCATGCCACGTTTGAGGACAACGTTCGCGCCGCCGCGGCGGCCGGATGCCGTGTCATGGTCTCGACCGACCACCTCACCCTGCCTGCCAGCATGGATGCTAACTGCGAGGTGCAGGTCGTCGAGGGCGACTTGCCAGCACATCGTCTGGCCTTTGAGGACGCCCGCAAGCTCGCCGCGCAGATTGCGCCGGAGCTCGCCTTTATCTACGGTTTTGAGTGCGATTGGTACGAAGGTTGCGAGCCTTTGGTTGAGCGCTGGTCCGCGGGTGCCATTGTGCGCTTGGGCAGCGTGCACTGGATTGGCGACCCGGGCGATATTGCGGCAGGCGCTGCGGGCACGGCAGAGACAGAGGACGTCGCGCGCCCCGATACGCCCGATTCCCTTTGCGGCTGGATCGACGACGATACCAACCTGCACGTTTGGGAAAACTTAGGCGTGCGCGGTGTGTGGGAGCGCTACGTCGACGACTGGTGCCGTGCTTGCGAAAGCTCACTCAACTTTGACGTGATGGCCCATCCCGACCTGGTCATGCGCTTTTCGAAGGAGGGCTTTGCACCCGACTTTGACCCCGCGCCGTTTTGGCAGCAGATGGCCGAATGCGCCCACGATACAGGTCGCCGCGTTGAGGTCTCGACCGCCGCACCGCGCAAGGGCCTCGACGACTACTATCCCGCGACCGGGCTGTTGCGTTGCTTCGCCCACGCCGAGGTGCCGATTACTTTTGGCTCGGACGCACACCGCGCCTGCGACATCTGCTGGAATATCCGCGAGGCTCAGGCCCATGCCTACGACTGCGGTTATCGAACCTTCGACATCCCCCACCCCACCGGCGAATGGGAGTCCACGCCCCTCGCCTAGACATCCCTTCATGAGTTGCGGTGAAATAGTTCCTGTTTATGGCCCTAAGACCGTCAAACAAGAACTATTCCACCGCAACTTCTATTTCATTGGCAACTCCCGAAAGACTGTCCCTAACGACTAGTCGTTTAAGAACGTCCCCAATGACTAGTGGCGGCGAGCGTTGAGTTCGCCGGCCAGCTCATCGAGGGTGATGCCGTAGCGTTCGAGCGTCACGAGCAGGTGGTAGACCAGATCGCCGGCTTCGTAGCGGATGTGGTCGTGGTCGTTGTCCTTGCAGGCCATGATGACCTCGCTCGCCTCCTCGGCAAGCTTCTTGAGCAGTTCGTCCTCGACGTCGGTCAGCAGACGGGCGGTATAGCTCTCCTCCGGCGACGCATCGCGACGACCGTGAATCACCTCGGCCAGTCCCGTCAGCGTCTCGCCGATATTTCCCGGCTGCACGTTAGCTGTTCTGACTCCCATGGTTATTTCCTCTCGTTACTGCAGCGTAAAGTAATTACCGGTCTCATCGAACCGAGGCTTTGCACCCTTTTTCTCAAAGAACTCGACGATGACGGCATGGGCCTCATCGAGCCTTTCCTTCTCGGCCTCGAGCCAAAGCGACTGCGCCCCGCAGGCATCAGTCAGGTGCACGCGGCATGGCACGCCCACGCGGAGGAGCTCGGTGTTGCAGTCGGCGACCTCGAACGGCGTCACGACTTTCATCGCACGCCCCCTTCCACGCGCTTAAAGAAGCAGGTACGGTTGCCGGTATGGCAGGCCGGACCCGGCGAGTCGACCTTGACCAGCAGCGTATCGCTATCGCAGTCGGCCCAGAGCTCCTTGACCTCCTGTATGTTGCCGCTCGTCGCGCCCTTGTTCCAGAGCTCCTGGCGGCTGCGGCTCCAAAACCACGTGGTACCGGTCTTGAGCGTCAGCCCCACTGACTCCTCGTTCATCCAAGCAACCATAAGCACCTCACCGGTGTCATACTGCTGAACCACACAAGGAATCAACCCGCGGGCGTCGTATTTGAGCTCGGACGCAGTTATCACTTGCTCCATTTAAAAATCCAATCTCACGGGAATACCTTGAGAGGCCATGTATTCCTTCACCTGGCGAATGCTGAAGGTTCCAAAGTGAAAGACGCTGGCAGCCAGCACGGCGTCGGCTTCTCCCTCGATCACGCCCTCGGCAAAATGCTCGAGCGTGCCCACGCCGCCGCTCGCGATGACGGGAATCGGCACCGCGCGCGCCACGGCACGGGTGAGCGCCAGGTCGAAGCCAGCCTTGGTGCCGTCGCGATCCATGCTGGTGAGCAAGATCTCGCCGGCGCCGCGACGAGCCGCCTCCTCGGCCCACGCCACTGCATCGATGCCCGTGGCGTTGCGACCGCCCGCCGTGAAGACCTCCCACTTGTCGGCCCCCGGCTCACCGGGCAAGCCGACGCGCTTGGCATCGATCGCCACGACCACGGCCTGGCTGCCAAACGCCGCGGCGGCCTGGCTGATCAACGACGGATCGCGCACGGCAGCAGAGTTAAGCGACACCTTGTCGGCGCCGGCGGCAACCATGGTCCGCATGCCCGCCAAGTCGCGAAAACCGCCGCCCACGGTATAGGGGATAGCGAGCTCTTCGGCCGCATGCGCCGCCATCTCGATGGTCGTCGCGCGGTTGTCGCTCGTCGCGGTAATGTCCAAAAATACGACCTCGTCCGCACCCTCGCAGTCATAGGCGCGGGCCAGCTCCACCGGGTCGCCCGCATCGCGCAGGCTCACAAAGTTGACGCCCTTGACCACGCGGCCGTCCTTAACATCCAGACAGGGAATCACGCGTTTGGTAAGCATGGGCTACTCCTCCCCTCGGGCGGCTGCCAGCGCCTGTGCCAGCGTAAAGTTGTCCTCGTAGAGCGCACGGCCGGTAATGGCACCTTCAATCGTGCCCTCACCCACCGCGGCCAGCGCGCGGATATCGTCGAGCGTCGAGATACCGCCCGAAGCCACGACGGGAAAGCCCGCGACCTCGGCCACATGGCGATACGCCGCCACATCGATGCCCGTCTGCATGCCGTCGCGCGCGATATCGGTATAGACCAGGTGTTTAAAGCCCAGCTCGGAAAGCTGCGCCACGGCATCGTCGAGCACCACGCCCGCGCCGTCACGCCAGCCGTTCACCTTGACCTGGCCGTCGCGCGCGGCGATATCTGCCACCAGCAGCTCGCCAAAGCCGCGAGCCGCCACCTCGGCAAATCCCGGCTCGGTCACGAGCACCGTGCCGAGTGCGATGCGACGCGCGCCGTAGCCGGCCAGCTCGTCGATGCGTGCAAGCGAGCGAACGCCGCCGCCCACGTCCACGGACAGACCGTCGACGCCGCAGATGGCCTCGATCGCAGCCGAGTTGGCAGCGCACGCGTCCTCGTCCTCACCAAAGGCAGCGGACAGGTCAACGACGTGCACCCAGCTCGCGCCCTGCTCGGCAAACGAGCGGGCAACGGCCACGGGGTCGTCGGAATATACCTTGCAGCGGCTGCGGTCGCCGCGCTCCAGGCGCACGACCTTGCCGCCGATCAAATCGATTGCGGGAAACAGAATCATCGGCTGGCCCCCTCGACGATGCTCACGAAGTTCTTAAGAATGCGCTGACCTAGCGCAGAGGATTTCTCGGGATGGAACTGACAGCCCCACACGTTGCCGTGGCGCACGATGCACGGAAAGCTCCGCGTATAGTGCGTGCGCGCCAGCACGTCGGCGGCATCGGCGTCGTCTGCCACCGCGTAGCTGTGGGTGAAGTACATGTTGGCACCCTCGGCAAAACCGGCGAGCAGCGGGTCAGCCGCACCGGCAGGCGTCATGTGCACCTGGTCCCAGCCCACGTGCGGTACCTTCAGGCGGCTCGACTCCAAGTGCGTGCACGAACCGCGCATAATGCCCAGGCCATCGACCCAGGGGGCGCCGGCCCGCTCGGGGGCGTTGCCGTCGGCGACCACGCTCTCGTCCGCAGGCACGCCCTCGTTGCCGCGCTCAAAAAACAGTTGAAGGCCCAGGCAGATGCCGAGCAGCGGAGTTCCAGCGGCAACGGCGTCGAGCACCGCGTCCGCCTCGCCGCTCTGGCGCATAAAAGTGATCGCGTCATAGAACGCGCCCACGCCCGGGATGACCAGACCATCGGCGTTGCGGATCTGCTCCGAATCGTCCGACGTGCAGGCGACGGCACCAGCGCGCGCAAGCCCGCGCACAACGCTCGACAAGTTGCCCTTGTGGTAGTCGACCACCACGATCTTCGGTTCGCCCACGCGACCCTCCTTTTCCCCATTCAAAACCTGCCAAAAAGGGACAAGTTTTTTGGTCGGTTAAACGTTCACCCACTACATGAGACGGCATTTCCGCAGATAAAACCTGCCAAAATAAACCTGTCCCTTTTTTGGCAGGTTACAGCGAGCCCTTGGTGCTGGGGATGCCCTGCACGCGGGGATCCAGCTCACAGGCGTGGCGCATCGTGCGGCCCACAGCCTTAAAGGCGGCCTCGATAATGTGATGCGAGTTGCCGCCCGCCAGCTCGCGCACGTGCAGCGTGAGCTTGGCGTCGCGCGCAAAGGCATAGAAGAACTCGACGGCCAGCTCGGTATCGAAGCTGCCCACACGCTCGGTCGGCACTGGCAGCTCGCAGTAGGCCTGGCCGCGGCCCGAAATATCCACGGCGGCCATCACGAGCGTCTCGTCCATGGCAATCGCCGCGTCGGCAAAGCGCGTAATGCCCGCCTTGTCACCCAGCGCCTGGCAAAACGCCTCGCCCAGCACAATGCCCGTGTCCTCGACGGTGTGGTGCGCATCGACCTCCACGTCGCCCACCGCGTGCACCGTCAAATCGAACAGGCCATGGCGGCCAAAAGCGTTGAGCATGTGGTCGAAAAACGGTACGCCGGTCGAGATATCACACACGCCGCATCCGTCCAGGTCGAGCTTTACGACAATGTCGGTCTCCCCCGTCTTGCGGGTCACCTCGGCATAGCGGTCCATCTACATCTCCTCCTTCACCAGCACGGCAAACGCGGCCAGCACCTCGTCGTTTTCCTGCGGGGTGCCTACGGTAATGCGCAGACAGTCCGCGAGCCCCGGCGCGTAACTAAAGTCGCGCACCAAAATCGAATACTCGTCGCGCAGACGCTCGCGCACGCGCGTGGCATGCGACGTGCGCACGAGCACAAAGTTCGCCGCGCTCGGCCATGCCTCCACGGGCATGCCCTCGGCAGCCATTGCACGCAGGGCGCACAACTCGCGCTCGCGCTCGGATGCGACCTGTGCCACCACAGGCGCATACGCATCACGGGCACGCACGCAGGCAAGCGCGGCGGCCTGGCTTAGCACGTTAACCGAGTAGATTTGGCGAATCGCCGCAAACACATCGATGGCCTCGGGCGCCGCGATCACATAGCCCAGACGCGTGCCGGCGGCGCCAAACGCCTTGGACAGCGTATGCAGAATCACCAGGTTGGGATGCTCGGCGATAAGCCCCTGCGCCGTGGTAGCCGCGCCAAACGAATCGTCCGCAAACTCAACGTAGGCCTCGTCGACCATGACCATGCCGGGGCATGCATCGCACAGGGCCGCGACAAAGTCGAGCGGCGCCACGTCGCCCGTGGGGTTATTGGGCGAGGTCACGATGGCCAAGTTGCACTCCGGCGCCGCGGCGAGCATGGCTGCCTGGTCGAGCTCAAAGCTCGTCGGATCACGCCACACGTCGCGCACCTCGGTCTGGCACAGAGACGCAAAGAACGCATACTCGCTAAAGCACGGCGGGCAGTTGAGCAGGGTCCGTCCCGCGCCGCCAAACGCCAGCAGGTAGTTATAGAGCAGCTCGTCGCCGCCGTTGCCCACGCAAATATTCTCACGTGCCACGCCATGCCAGGCAGCAAGCTCATCGCGCAGGTCGTTGGACATGGGGTCGGGATAGCGGTTGAGCGGCGTGGCAGCCAGGGCCGCGTCGACCGCCTTGCGCACGCCAGCCGGCACGGGATAGGTGTTCTCGTTGGCCGAAAGATTGATGCGCGTGGGCGCAAAGTCGGGATCGTAGGGTTCGATACCGGCCAAGTAGGGCTGGACGAGCTCCTTCATGCGCGGCGTGAGTTCGGCCATGTTAGGCCTCCTCGCCAGCCACGCCAGCGCCATCTGCGCCTGCTGCCGCCAGGTCCACGCCCTCGGCAACCGTCGCGGTCGTATCACCCGGCCAGGCAACCTTGGTCAGGTCGGCCGCGGCCAGCGACTCGACGCTCACGGCATCCTCGCCTTGTTCCAGCACGCGGCGACGCAGAGCGGCGGAAAGCGCGTGTGCCCACAGACCCTCGGCCTCGGCTAAACGCTGTGTGGCGGGAGCGTCGGAGAGCAGGCCCTCGGGTGTATAGCAAATGATACTCGAGCGCTTAACGAACTCTTCGACCGAAAGCGGGTTGGAGAACATGGCCGTGCCGCCGGTCGGCAGCGTGTGGTTGGGGCCGGCAACATAATCGCCAAGCGGCTCGGAGCTCCAAGCGCCCACAAAGATGGCGCCGGCGTTGCGAATGCCGCCAAGCAGGCCCATCGCATCCTTGCAGTGCAGCTCCAGGTGCTCGGGCGCCACGGTGTTCACGGCCTCGACGGCGGCAGCCATATCGGCGGCCACCACGATGGTGCCCTCGTTGTCGAGCGAGGCGCGCGTGATTTCGGCGCGTGGCGACTGCGCCACCAGAATGTCGATGCCAGCCTCGACCTCGCGCGCAAACTGCCCATCGCAGGTCACCAGATAACAGGCGGCCAGCGGATCGTGCTCGGCCTGAGCCATCAGGTCTGCCGCGACCACCATGGGCTTGGCCGTAGCATCGGCCAGCACGCAGACCTCGGAGGGACCGGCGACCATATCGATACCCACGTCACCCGAGACAATCTGTTTGGCAGCGGCGACAAAGGCGTTGCCCGGGCCGGTGATCTTGTCGACACGCGGAATGGTCTCGGTGCCGTACGCCAGCGCGGCCACGGCCTGGGCGCCGCCCACCATATAGATCTCGTCCACGCCTCCAAGCTTGGCAGCCGCAAGCGTATACGGGCTGATCAGGCCATCTTTTTGCGGCGGGGTCACCATGACCACGCGCTTGACGCCGGCCACCTTGGCGGGAATGGCGTTCATGAGCACGGTGGAGGGATACTGCGCGCGACCGCCCGGCACGTAGATGCCGGCCGCAGCAAGCGGGGTCACTTTAACGCCGAGCATTGTGCCGTCCGGGCGCGTGGTAAACCAGCTCTGCTCGACCTCGCGCTGGTGGAACTCGCGAATCTGGCGCGCGGCCTTCTCAAGTGCGGCGACAAAGGCCGGATCGAGGCCTTCGAGCGCGGCATCGATCTGTTCTTGCGGCAAGCGGAAGCTCTGCAGCTCAACGCCATCAAAACGCTGGCAATAATCGCGCACCGCGGCATCGCCGTTGGCGCGCACGTTGGCCACGATATCGCGGGCGGCGTCGACGATGTTTTGCGGCAGCACGCCCTTGCGGTTGAGTTGGTTGGTAACGAGGCGCTCACCGGGAGCAAGCTTGATGGTCTTCATATCGGTATCCCCTATCGGTCGAGGTTGTATTCGAAAAACGAAAGGCCGGGCGGCGGCGCCAATCGGCCCGCAGCCCGTACGTTGGGGCGCCCGTGCGTGCTCGCGCTATTGTGCCGAGCCCGCGACGGGCTCAAAATGCTTGTCCTTCACGGCAGCGGCCAGGCGATCTGCCAGATTGCGTACGCGCGGATCCAGGCGCGCGGCACCCGGGTTGACAAAGAAGCGGGCCGTGCAGTCCATGATGCGACCGGTGATGACCAGGTCGTTGTCGCGCAGGGTGGCACCCGTGGCGGTAATGTCCACGATGCGGTCGGTCATGCCGACGATGGGGCCCAGCTCGATGTTACCGTGCAGCGAAACGATGTCGGCATTCACGCCGTGCTCGGCATACCAAGCGCTCGCGATGCGCGGGTACTTGGTGGCCACGCGAAGCGACCCGCGGCGGGCATAGTTGCGCTCGGCCTGGCCGGCGCGCCATGCGGGCTCCGCCTCGATAAAGGCGCACAGGCCGTAGCCCAGATCAACCAGCTGCAGCAGGTTGAGGTCGGCCTCGATAAGCGAGTCCCAGCCGCAGATGCCGCAGTCGGCGCCGCCGCAGCCCACAAAGGCGGGCGCATCGCTGGGGCGCACAATGACAAACTCGATATCGCCGACCGCGCCCTCACCGGCACGCGTGTCGCGTCCGCGCACGATCAGGTGACGGCCGGGGTCGCGCAGCTCAGAGACGTCCAGGCCCGCGGCCTCGAGCACGTCGAGCGTGTCGGCCTTAAGCGAGCCCTTGGGCACGGCGATGCGCAGCGGACCCTCGGCGCCACGGCCCGCGGCGTGATTGCCGTCGGAAGCGGCATCCTCGGCCGAGGTGCGCGCGGCCTCCAGACGCTCGAGCGAAAAGGCGAAGCCCGCCGCCGGCACCTCGATACCGTCGCCAAAAGCGCCGGTAAAGATGGAGTCGTAGCGTCCGCCCGAACCGACTGGATCGGGCAGGCCGCCGGCATAGGCCTTAAAAACCAGGCCCGTGTAGTAATCGAAAGAGTTCATGATGGAGAAGTCGAATGACAGTACCTGGGCGTCCTCGGGTGTCAGGCCCTCGACCAGAGCACGCAGCTCGCGCGTCAGCGGCGCGACGATACCGGCGGCCTCCAGCAGCGCGTCCACGCGGTCGAGCACCTCGGCACCGCCGTGCAGACGCGGCAGCTCGCTAATGGCGGCCTTGACGGCATCGGACTCGACGCTTGCCGCCACGCGGGCATCGAGGCCCACAAAGTCGTTGGCGTGCACGCAGCACAGGGCCTCGGCGGCCAGCTCGCGATCCTCGCACGCCGCGAGCAGTTCCTTAAACGGACGCACACTGCCCGCGATAATGCGTGCATCGGGCAGCGCCAGCTTGCGCACGGCCTCGGCCACCAGCGAGACGATCTCGACATCGCCCGCGGTGTCGCCCGCACCGATGAGCTCAGAGCCCAGCTGCGTAAACTGACGCGAGCCACCGGCATTGCGCTGGCACTCGCGGACCACCGGCGCCTCGTAGCGCAGGCGCAGCGGCAGATCGGCCGCGCGCATGCGGGTCGAAACCAGGCGCACAATCGGCAGTGTGTTGTCGGGACGGACCACCAGCAGGCGACCGTCATCATCAAAGAGCTTAAACGGCGTGTCCGCAATGCGGCCGCCCTCCTCGAGCGAACCCTTGTCCTCGAGTAGCGGCGTCTCGACCGGCAGGTAATGATGCTCCCTAAAGCAGCCCTTCACCGTCAGCGCAATCTCCTCGCGCGCCTGAGCCTCCTCGGGCAATATGTCCCGGAATCCCCACGGTGTGGCCGTCATCTGGTGAGCCTCCTCATGCTGTGTTTCATATAGAGCAGAAGACCGGCATAGCTCCGCCGGTCTTCTGGGTACTTTAGCATACTAGAGTGTTTGCGGGGAGAATCGTCCTCCTCGGCTCACACCGTATTCATTTGGAAACATAGGGCGAGCGGTTAGCAGCAGTCTCTTGTCGCAACGCAAAAAGGGCGCCCGCGCAAATGCGGACGCCCTTGTGCAGGGTCGAGATATCAACCAGCCAAGATATCGGACCCGTGACCAGCTCTTAGTAGTCGAACTGGTGGTAGTAGCGGCGGTACTTGAGGTTGTGCTTGGTGACCAGCTCGTAGTTGCGCGCGAGGCGGTCGGTGGTCAGCACGGACAGGATCCAGGGGGACACGATGACGCGGAAGTCGTCGTCCAGGCCCGGGATCGCGTACTCGGCGGTGTCGATGATGACGTAGTCCTCGTCGCCGGTCACGCCGCTGGTGAGGAAGGCGCGGACGCGCTCGTCGAGGGCGCGGCACTCGTCCTCTCCCATGAACAGGAACACCGGGACGCCGGGCTCGAGCAGCTCGAGCGTGCCGTGGAAGAAGTCGTGCGAGGTGATGTGGCGGATGCGCTTCCACTGCATCTCCTCGAGCAGGCACATGGAGTACAGGATGGTCTCGCCCCACAGCGCGCCCGAGCCGATGAACATGGTGTAGTCGGCCAGCGCGTACTTCCTGGCGAGCTCCTCGGCGCGCGGCTCGAAGCGCTTGCGGATGTCGAGCATGTCCTTCCAGACGTCCTTCGTCTGCTCGATGAACAGGTCGAACTTGGGGAAGCAGCCGCGGCGGTTGAGCAGGCGCAGGCCGAAGCAGTCGGCGAGGTAGTAGCCCTTCTCGCAGCCGCCGGCGCCGTGGTCGGAGGCCATCATGACGCAGTTCTCGGCGCCCACGGCCTGCCCGATCTTGCCCTCGGGGTTGGTCATGGCGAAGACGCGCACGCCCATCTCCCTCATCTTGCCGACGGCCTCGAGCACCTCGGGGGTGGTGCCGGACTCGGAGGCGGTCAGCACGACGGACCTGTCGGTCATGCGCTTGTGGCCCATGACGTTCCACTCGGCGGCGTGGATCAGGTAGACCTCGAGGTCGCGGTCGCCGAACTTGTTCATGAGGTACTCGAGCTGCATGAACTCGTCCCAGGTGCCGCCGACGCCCATCAGGAAGACGGCGTCGTAGCCCTCCTCGTGCACGCGGTCGGCCAGGGCGGTCATCTTCTTGCCGGCCTCGTAGACGTTCCTGCCGTCCTCGAGGTAGCCCTCCTGGTCGAAGTGCATGATCTCGATCTTCTCGGTCTCCTTCATTCCCGCTCCTTTCACGAGCAGTTTGAATTGTCGCACGGAATGAACGGGCTTGCCGCCCCGTCGCACCGCTTAACCTTGTGGACATCTTGGCCCCAAGCTCAACAATTCAAAGGTTCTTAATACCAGTGAACGATTACAGGTTAGCCGTTTTTAATACCGATTTTATGATTTCATCCTCCCCTCTCGGTAGACGGTCAGTTTTTGCCGCTCATCGGTCAAGCGACATATATCCGTAAAAACGAGCGCCCCCGCCATGCGCAGGGACGCTCTAGACGCTAATAGTTGTAGGTATATCCGCCGGCGTCGCCGCGGGTAAAAGACTTGGCATGCTCGATTGCCTGCCCACTCGAGTCATAGGTCAGGCCTTCCAGCACGAGCGCCAGATCGCCCGGCTCAAGATTGAGCAAACTCGCATCGCGTGCGCCCAGCGCCTCGATATCGAGTTTCTCTACCGACTGATCTGGCTTGCGTCCCAACATATCGTAGGTCTCGAACAGGCTGAAGACCGAAATGTCCACGTCTTCGATGCCCGGAAACAGCAGGCACGGAATCAGTGTCATCTCGATCGATACGGGCTCACCATCGATGCAGTTGAGGCGGCGCACCGAGTAAAGCAGATCGTCCTCGGCGATGCCAAACAAGTCGGCATAATACGGGCCGGCGTAGCGTTTGGAGCGCGCCAGGATGCGCACCGACGGCGTCGCGCCCGATGCCAAAACCGACTGGCGGAAGCCGCCCTTGCGTTCGTGCTCGTCAAACCACTTGTGTCCCACAAAGGCGCCTTTGCCCTGCACGCGACGAATCTGGCCACTTTTGACCAGCTCGTCCATGGCGCTTCGGATTGTCAGGCGTGTCGTGCCAAACTCCTCGGCCAGCTCGTTTTCGGACGGAATCATCGAGCCCGTCGGGTAGTCGCCGCGCTCGATTCGCTCCGCAATGCAGCGGCGAATTTGCTTGTAAACCGGCAAGTCTTCTACTGCATCAGCCATTCGACACCTACCTTCGTCGCAACGCCGTCTGCCTCGCCGTTATCGGCAAAACGATACTTGGTCGGCAAAATCACGGACTTGCAATACTCGACAAAGCCATCGTTCTCGTCACGCTCGTGCGAAGCTTTGTAAAACACCGGCGTGCCCTCCTGAGCGCCCAGCAACTTGGCCTCGTCGGCGTTCAGACGGCTGATGGAAATATGCTCCTTGCCGTGCGCCACATGGACATTCCCCTCTTTGAGCAAAACGTCGTAGAGGCTTTCCTGCTCAAAATCGTGATCGGGAAGCGAGGGGCACAAAGACAGATTGACGTGAGCCGTCTCAATCGACGCCGGGGAACCATTAACCACGCGCACACGTCGAATGCAGAAGAGCGGTGTACCCAGGTCGATCTGGGCTTTTTGGGCCAGATCGATATCGGCGTACACGACCTTGGACCAAACCAAGCGTGCGGTCGACTTTGAGCCAACCCTCTCCACCGCCTGCGTATAGTTCCATGTTTCCTGAAAGATATTCAGCGGTTTGGGAGGACACACATAGGTGCCCGAACCGCGGCGGCTTTCCAAAGTTCCGCACGAAATAAGACGCGTGATCGCAGCGCGCAACGCCGTGCGCGACACGCCCAGCTCTTCACAGAGCACACGCTCGGCGGGCAGCCGGTCACCACCCTGCAGGTCATAATGTTTGATATACCAAAGAATGCCCTCAAAGGCGCGATCTTTGGGCGGAATCGCATACGGTTCACTCGACATGGGCAAGGCTCCTCAACCGCTTGATGCTGCGGGCATCATTGCTCCGGACGCCCCATGGCGTCGAAGGCTTCTTTGATCTGCTCCGCAACGTTCCGATACGATCGATATAGGCCGGAGTCTCGCTTGACTTCGCCCGCGGTCACCGGAATCTCAAGCTTCGAAATCTCATCCTTGCCGGTTTGCACGGCAACGATGACACCCATACCAAGGCACATATTACGCTTGGCAGCGTTGTTTTTGGTAGCCTGAGCTGGATTAATCAAAATCTGCTGAGCTAGTTCGCGCTTGCTAACCTCCGGCACATCCTCGGGATTTCCGGTCTCGACAATCTCGCACTGCAGCACGTCCGCATAGTCAAAAATCTTCGGCTCGCCGCCGCGCTGATGTACGGCCCATTTGCGATGCGTGGCATCCTGGTAGATAGCCGGCAAAAACGTAAACCGCGGCGGGTCCAAAATCGTATCCGTGATGGTAAACACATCGGGATCAAAGGCATCCTGCGGGTTTTTCTTCTTGAACAGCCCCATATCAGCCTCCCGTACTAGCATTAAACAACTCAACCTGAATATAGCACCAATTTCAAGCCGCCGCCTTACCCTATCGGTGCGCGGCGTCTATAGCTCGCCCAGCGGAAGAGTTCACGGACGAGGGCCGGGGTGCCTGCCTTGTTTTGAGAAGTGGACTCCGCGAACTTCTCAAAACAAGGCAGGCACCCCGGCCCCGCCGGCAAATAGCGGACACTCCGCATGCAATCTATGCAAACAAACAAGTACGCTTAGCTACATTCGGTAAGATCGAGCACGCTGCCCTTCACGATAAGCGCCGGCTCCAGAACGACTTCTTCGGCACGTCTACCGCCCCTACCGGCAAGGCGCTTGGACATGCAGCCAAAAGCATGCTCCGCGAGGATACCAGGATCCTGCTCAATCGCGGTCAGCGCCGGCTCAAAGAGAACGTCGGCGGCCGAGTTGTCGTAACTCACCACCGAAATGTCGCCCGGAATGCTCTTCCCCATCTCGTGTAAGCGCTTGAGCAGACCAAGGGCAATGTTGTCCGAGCTTGCAAATACGGCGGTGGCGTCGGTCGCGAGCACCGCCTCCGAGGCCTCGTAGGCACTCGGAATGTAGTACTCGCTCTCAAACTCCAAACGCGCGTCGATAGGCAAGCCAACCTCGCGCAGCGCGCGCTCATAGCCGGCAAGTCGCTTACGCCCCGTATTGGAACGGCGCGCGTTAACCAAGCAGGCAATGCGACGGTGGCCCTGCTCGATCAGATAGCGAGTGGCCATGTAGCCACCCATCTCGTGGTCGAACATCACCTTGTCGCACTCGAGCCCCTCAATGGCACGGTCGACCATTACGGCCGGGATGGGCAGGTGGCTGACTTCTTCGCGCAGGGCGCGGTCGTCGGAGAACTCGTCGCCCACGACCAGGAAGACGCCATCAACGCCGCGCGTCACCAGCTGGCGCAGCAGCTCCAGATCGTCATCGGCGCTTCCACCCGAGCTGGTAATGAAGAGTGCATAGCCATCCTCGCGGCAGCGCTTTTCCAGGCTACCGGCGAGCGAGGCAAAAAAGCGGCTCTCGATGTTAGGGACGATAAGGCCCAGCGTGCGCGACTCGCGCATGACCAAACTACGCGCAATCTGGTTAGGAACATAGTGGTTGCGCGCCGCGACCTCCTTGATGAGTTTGCGGTTTTCTTCCGAGATGCGACAGGGCCGATTATTGAGCACAAGCGAGACCGACGAGGGGGAAAGCCCCACCTCCTGGGCGATCTGCTTGAGGGTGACTTTGTTGGCCATCTCGCTCCTTCCGGGTTTACGCGCAATCTCTTGAAAGTATAGCGACTACCCCTCTACCTCGGTGATAAACACTTTACCAATCCGGTAGACGGCTGTTTTATCGCCGTCAGCGCACCAAATCCGTCCGGGTGGGGTATATTGCAATCGATTGATGACGACGACCACCAAAAGGCGGATATTCATATGCACGAGAACGACTTTTTTAACGAGGACCTGCTGTGCGCGCTCGCTGGCGTTGCCGGCGAGGACAACGTGTTGATGAGCGAGCCCATGCGCGAGCACACCACGTTTAAGATCGGCGGCCCGGCCGACGTCTTTGTCACGCCCGATACCGAGCAGGGCCTCGTCGCCACGCTCGATACCTGCTATCGCTGCGACCTGCCGCTTACCATCGTGGGCAACGGCTCCGACCTGCTTGTCGGCGACAAGGGCATCCGCGGCGTCGTCGTGGCGCTGGGCGAAGGCCTCTCCGACATTACGGTCGACGGCACGCACGTCACGGCGGCAGCCGGCGCCTTGCTTTCCGATGTCGCCGCGGCGGCAGCCGAGGCCGGCCTCACCGGCATGGAGCCCATCTCGGGCATCCCCGGATCGGTCGGCGGCGCCTGCTACATGAACGCCGGTGCCTACGGTGCCTGCATGGCCGATGTGCTAGAGTCCGTGCGCGTCTACAAACCCGCTCGCCAGCTCGACGACGGCACCCGCGGCAGCGGCAACATCATCGAATTCGATGCCGACGAACTCAACCTGGGCTATCGCAAGAGCCGCATCGCCGACGACGGCTTTATCGTGCTTTCGGCCACTTTCAATCTCGCCCCGGGCAACGCCGCGATGATCAAGGCCGACATGGACGACTACCGCCAGCGCCGCGAGGACAAGCAGCCGCTCGACATGCCGAGTGCCGGCTCCACCTTCAAGCGCCCCGAGGGCCACTTTGCCGGTAAGCTCATCATGGACGCCGGCCTGCGCGGTCACGCTGTCGGCGGCGCCCAGGTGAGCGAGAAACACTGCGGCTTCATCGTCAACGCCGACCACGCCACCGCCACCGACGTCGACGAACTCATCCGCGACATCCAAGCCAAAGTCAAAGAGCAGTTCGACGTAGACCTAGAACCCGAAGTCCACCGAGTAGGCGAATTTTTATAAAAAGAAGGCCCCGAAAGGGGCCTTCACCATATTTATTCAGATAACCCAGTCCGGTGTGTCGCGCTCAGGACCCGAGAGGGCCGGGACAGTCCGAGGGGCATAAGGTTGATCGCGAGTTCCGCACGAGCCGGAGAGCACTTAATGTGCTCTCCGTGCGAGCAGGACTGCCCGAGCAGGCAACCTTATGCCTCTCGGACTGTCCCGGACCAAGCCGCAGCTACGACAGCGCAATACCGCCGAGCCAGCCCCAACGCACGCCAGAGCCAGTACCATAGAAGCTAATAAACGAATCAAGCGACTTAGACGTAATGGCGCCCTCGTTGCTCATAACGATGCCGCCGCCAACGTAAATACCCACATGACCGTAGATAAGGCCCGGAGCACCCGTGCCGCTATGCGATGAGTCGGCCACGATCATGCCCACCTGCAGCGCCGAGCGGTCGGAGCTATAGCACCATGCGTTAAACATATCGCACGCGTTACCGCCAAAGTAACCAACGCCGGCATTACGGAAGACATTGGTAACCCACGCCGCGCACCAGTTCTGACCCGGCGAAGGCGTGGAGTAGCACGCGTTGACGACAGCCTGCTGCTTGCCCGAGCCGGCGTTCTGTTGCGGAGTTCCGGGCGCATACGATCCGCCGCCCGAGCTTGAACCACCCGAGTAGGAATTGTTCTTGTTTGCGGCGGCCGCGGCAGCGGCAGCCTTCTTGGCAGCCTCCTCGGCCTGGGCGGCAGCGAGAATCTCGGAATCGCGCTGGGCCATGAGCTCCTTGACATCGTCGGAGAGGCCGTTCAGAACCGTCTGGACCTCCTGCTGCTTGGCCTGCATGTCCTGCATCTGAGCAGTCTGCTGGTCCTTGAGCTTCTCCAAGTCGGCCTTTTGCGACTCGAGCTCGGACTTCTGTGTATCGAGCTCTTTCTGAATGGTCTGGATGTCCTCGATGGCGTCACGGTCGCTCTTGTTGATCTTCTCGACGTAATGCGCGTTGGCGACGAGCTCCTCAAACGAGCCAGAAGCGAGCAGCAACGACAGGATATTGGTACCGCCCGACTTGTAGCTTGCCGCCACGCGATCGGAAAGGTCGTTACGCTTCCTCTTGAGCTCCGACTTTTTGGTGTCGATCTGCTCCTGGGTGTCGTCGATCTGACCCTGCACGCCTTCGATATCGTTGAGGGTCTGGGCATTCTTGTTGGCGAGCGTCGCGTACTCATTAGCGATGCTGTCGAGCTGAGCCTGGACCTCGTCGAGCTGGGCCTGGGCGGCATTCAGTTTGTCGGTGGTTTCTTGGCTGGCCTCAGCCGCATGGGCGCGGGCGGGCAGGCCAAAAAGAACAGCCGCGGAAGCGGCGCCGAAAAGAGCCTTAAGGGCAGTGCGGCGCGAAAGCTCCTGCGTAAAAATGGAATCGTTGTTCGGTGACATATGTACTCCGTTACATGCTTATTTATATGTCGCTCAACTCAAACATATTAACGCACATCGCGCTTGTCCCAACTATTTCCACGAACGGCTGGAAAAGCATGGTCAGCGGCTCGCAAATACGTCCCACACCAAAGGTAAGGATTATGCAAATAACACCCTATGAGTACGTTAACATCAATCCTCTGGTTTTCCTGACCCGCGTGTTTTGGGCGCGCCCAGCTGCGCTATACTCCCCTCAAGAAGTGTTCCTGATTCGATAGGAGACTACATGTCCAAAGCACTCGACCCCAAAGACACCTGCGTCCTCGTTACCGGCGGCGCCGGCTTTATCGGCTCGCACACCGTCGTTCAGCTGCTCGAGGGTGGCTACCAGGTTGTCGTCGTCGATGACCTCTCCAACTCCAGCGCCGTTGCCATCGACCGCGTCAAGACCATCGTGGGCGACGAGGCCGCCAAGAACCTCACCTTCTACGAGGCCAACGTGCTCGACCGCGATGCAATGGACAAGATCTTCGATACCCACCAGATCGACCGTGTCATCCACTTCGCCGGCTTTAAGGCCGTTGGCGAGTCGGTGAGCAAGCCCGTCGAGTACTACCACAACAATATCGAGAACACCCTGGTGCTCATTGACGTCATGCGCAACCATGGCTGCAAGTCCATCATCTTCTCGAGCTCCTCGACCGTCTACGGCGATCCGGACAATCCGCCCGTCACCGAGGAAGACCCCAAGAAGCCCGCGACCAACCCCTACGGTTGGACCAAGTGGATGATCGAGCAGATCCTTATGGACGTCCACACCGCCGACCCCGAGTGGGACGTCGTGCTGCTCCGTTATTTCAATCCCATCGGCGCCCATCCGTCGGGTCTGATCGGCGAGGATCCCAAGGGTATCCCCAACAACCTGGTGCCTTACGTCGCCCAGGTCGCCGTCGGTAAGCTCGAGGCCGTTCAGGTCTTTGGCAACGATTACCCCACCCCCGACGGCACCGGTGTTCGCGACTACATCCACGTGTGCGACCTGGCATCTGGTCACGTGGCCGCCCTCAACTGGATGAACGGCAAGACCGGCGTCGAGATCTTTAACCTGGGCACCGGCACCGGCACCTCGGTACTCGAGGTCGTCGCCGCCTTCTCCAAGGCCTGCGGCAAGGAGCTGCCCTACGTGATCCGCGAGCGCCGCGCCGGCGACATCGCCGCCAACTGGTGCGATGCCTCCAAGGCCGAGCGCATGATGGGTTGGAAGGCCCAGTACGACATCGCGGATATGTGCCGCGACAGCTGGAATTGGCAGAGCCATAACCCCAACGGCTTCGCCGACGCCGAGTAGCCGATCTGCCGCGGTAGATTTTAAGGCGTGTCCCAGAAATCTACTGGCCCTGGTCTCCAATACGAGACCAGGGCCTTTTTTCAATGCGCGCACGTAGTTTTTTGATACCGGCAAAATGCGTGTTGTTGATGGTAATAAACAGACAGAGCGAGAGATAGAAGCCCTGGATAAAGGGAATCGCGAACCCGGTCATAAACGTCAGGTACGTAGGCAGCATAAAGAGCGGCCACCAGCGCTTGAATACTTTGCCCTTTTACTGACTTGCCCAATACGCTAATTAGCTAGTCGTTTGAACAAGTATTTACTAGAGTGTTAGAAAATAATCAGTGAATGACGATTGTAATTCATTGCTTGACAATTATTGCCTAAACAATCATAAAGAAAGTTTTACAGAAAAAGCACCTTCTCAAGCCGATTTGACATCGATTTGAGAAGGTGCTTTCGCGTTGAGCGGACGACCCGTGCGAGCCGGTTACCTATCGCTTGGAATTGACGCGGTAATGGAAGATCTCGGGGTGCGTACGGGCGTGTGTCACCTCAAACAAGATGCCATCCGAGGTGTACGACTGGCTCTCCATGACGGCAACGCAGTTGTATTTGCCAAGGTCAAGATAGCTGCAGTCCTCATCGTTGGCGAGCTCGACACTCACCGTACGACGGCTCGCCATCACTTTGACGCCGCACTTGTGCTCCAGATAGCTGTAGAGAGAATCCGCCGCGATCTCGGGGGTCAGACCCTTGGCGATCGACGCCAAAAAATAGCCATGGTCCACTTGACGCGCGCTGCCGTTGAGGCTTCGGACACGCACTACGCGAATCAGCTCCTCACCCACCTTAAAACCCAAGCGACGAGAGAGTTGCTCGGTGCAAATTAGATGTTCAAAGGACTTAACGTCCGTCGAAGCAACGGCATGGTTGCGCTTTGCAAACTCACCAAACGACTCGACTTCTTCGAGCGTGCCCAGCATGTCGGTTTCGCCCTTGAGCCAAATAACGCGCACGCCCTTGCCGTGTATGGGCTGCACAAACATCTCATCGGCCAGCATGCTCAAAGCGCGACGGACGGTATTGCGCGTGCAGCCAAACTCAGCGGTTAGCTCGGCCTCGGTTGGCAGCATCTCCTGAAACGCATAGGCCCCATTAATGATGCGCGAGCGAATTTCTCGGTAGATTCCCTCGTATATCGCTTTCGGCATTGTTTCACCTCTATTTTTTCATTTCTGGATAGGCACGATAACATTTCTCAAAGTTGTTCAAACCGATTATCGGTAAAGCGACAGCATTTAACCGTTGACGGTTTCTGCCGTGCCTAAATCGGTTCGCTCAAAACTGCCGGCACGACCATCGTCCCCTCGACGAGCTTGCGCCCTGGGCCGGTTTCACCGCCACCGGCTGGATCAAGCTCTTTGGCCTTCTTGCTATCGCCGTGGCCATGAACTTCTTGGGCGTCGTCGGCATCTTCTCGTGCGGCTTTATGGAAATGGCCGCCTTCAGGTTTATCCCGCTCATGCAGACTCATGCCGGCCCCTACCTTTTGGCGCTCGGAATCGGACTCATCTTTAGCGCCATCTTCTTTCTGGGCTTTCGAGGTCTTAGCCTGCCCTTTGACCTTAAACCCCGGGGCCGAGGACCATATTGCCAGCAACACGGCGCTCTCGCGCTTGACGGGAGACGACGTCGCCAAAAAGCATGGCGATATCTGCTTCTCCGACATCGACGGCACACTCGCCTGGCAAGATCCCAAACTTGTCCAAGAGCTCCACGAGGGAGAGCAAGACCTTTCTCCCTATCCCAACGAGACGGTTGCACAGGCAATTCGCACGTTTGTCGCCAACGGCAACAAAGCCCTTATCTGCACGGGGCGCACCCGCCGCTGCATCCATCCCAAGCTGCTCGAGCTGCCGTGGGCTGGCGTCGTGTGCCTCGCGGGCGGTTACGCCGATCTCGAGGTCACTGAAGTCTCGCCTCGCAAGTGCACCAAACGGGCCGGAATCAGGGCCGTACTTGACGCCCCAATGTGGCAATATGTTGTCTGCATAATGCAACGATGCGATCTAAGAAAGAATGCGAGAGCCTGTGTCCAGTCCGTTTACCAGCTTTTTAGCCCAGCATTTTGACCAGATTAACGACTATCTGGCCACGTTCTTTGACGGACAGGCGACCTCTGCCGATATCGAGCGCTACCTGTATACCCCACTCTCGGCATTTACGGCCAATGCCGGCAAGCGTCACCGCCCGCTTATCTGCATGCTCGCCGCCACCGCGGTAGGTGGCAGCTTTGAGAGCGCCCGCAGCGCCGCGGCGGCCATCGAGCATTTCCAGTCGGGTGCGCTTATCCACGACGACATCGCCGATAACGGGCAGCTGCGCCGCGGCAAGCCCTGCATACACCTCACCGAGGGCACGGGGCTTGCCATCAACTGCGGCGACCTCGCGCTCACCATGGTCACCAAGACGGTTCTCGACGATCCCACGCTTGAGCCCAGCATAAAGCTACGCGTACTCCACGAGCTTACCGAGATGATCGTCCGCACCATCGAGGGCCAGGCGCTCGACTTGGGCTGGGTCCGTGACGCACGCTTCGACATCTCGGTCGACGATTACCTGGACATGGCAACGCACAAGACCGCGTATTACAGCGGAGCCACGCCGCTTGCCACCGGAGCCATCATTGGCGGAGGCAGCGAGGAGCAAATTGAGGCGCTGCGCGCCTTTGGCCTGCACACCGGCCTTGCCTTCCAAATTCAAGACGACCTGCTCAACCTTGTCGGCACCAAGGAGGCCGCCAACAAGGACTTCCGCACCGACATCACCGAGGGTAAGCGCACGCTCGTTGCCGTGCACGCCCTGTCTGATGAGTGCTATCACGACGAGATTGAAGCGATTCTCTCCTCGGGCACCGAGGACCCCGCGCAGCTCGCGCGCGCCGTGGAAATCTTCCAGGAGACCGGCTCTATCGATTACGCCCACGCCTACGCGCTGGACCTGACCGCCAAAGCCAAGGCCGCCATCGAGGACGTTTCGCTCGACCCGCATGCACGCGAACTGTTCCTCTCCATGGCAGATTTCTTTGTGGAGCGGCTCAACTAGCGAGGGGGTGCAAAACCTGTCGGCAGCGCATTTGGGTACAAGTTGCTACACTGTTGAATGTATGTTTATGCATCCCTTTGCGTCGTCTATCCGACAGGCGCTCAAATAATACGAATGATACGCCGAAAGGGGTTCGTTCATG
This sequence comes from Collinsella sp. BIOML-A6, assembly GCF_009875845.1. Classification (NCBI taxonomy): domain Bacteria; kingdom Bacillati; phylum Actinomycetota; class Coriobacteriia; order Coriobacteriales; family Coriobacteriaceae; genus Collinsella; species Collinsella sp. BIOML-A6. Next base: position 15,776 of record NZ_WWSL01000014.1, on the reverse strand, counting down.
GAACCTATTACAACGGGCATGCAGGGAGCAGCCGTCGAGGACGTGCAGTCTCGTCTCCTGCAGCTCGGCTACACGATTGATGCCACCGAGGTCGCCGACAAGCACTTTGGTGCTACCACCGAGCAGGCCGTTAGCACCTTTAGGCTCGACAGCGGTCTTGCCGCCGGTCACGCCGTCGATATCCCCTGTTGGAGCGCCCTTGTAGACGCTTCGTATAAGCTGGGCGACCGCACTCTCTACCTGCGTATGCCCAATTTCCATGGCGCCGACGTGCAGGCCCTGCAGAGGGCGCTCAACGTTTTGGGCTTTGCCTGCGGCGAGGACGATGGCTACTTTGGCCCTCACACCGAGGCGGCCCTTCATCAGTTTCAGGAAAATGTCGGTCTGTTTGCCGACGGAATGGCGTTCCAGGATACCTACGCCTATATCAACCGCCTGCACCACGTGTGGGAGGGTAAACCTTCGGTGACCGAGGCCGAATCGCGCATCGGCTTTGCCCGCGCGGCCAACGTGCTCGAGCGTTTCCAGATTGCCGTCATTGGCGAGGACCCCATCGCGCGCAGCGTAGCATCGCGCATGTGGAACATCGCCACGGCGACGACCGACAGCAGCGGTATGATGCTTTGCGACTCCGAGATTCCGACCGATGTCGACCTGGTGCTCGAGATCGCAAGCGATGAGCTACCCGCCGACACTGCTCCGCGCGCCACGATTGCCCTCGCCGAGTGCCACAACCTGGCCCAGCGCATCCGCACCGCCAATGTCGCCGCGCAGCAAAAGCCGGCACGCATCCGTATTGAGCTCACCGGCATGACGCGCTACAACGGCACCTTCACTGCCAGCGACGCCCAGACGCTCGCGGTACGTCTGCTCGATGGCGTTTGCGATGCCTTCGCAGATTAGGTAAACTAGACGAGTTGCTTTTGGCAACATCACACATTGGGACGTAGTTCAACGGTAGAACTCCGGTTTTTGGTGCCGGCTGTTGGGGGTTCGAATCCCTCCGTCCCAGCCCCAATAACATAGCGCTCCAGGCTCTTATGAACCCGGAGCGCTTTTTCGTTGGCATGCGGAGGGATGCGAACCCGCAGGGGTGCGGCCGCCGAAAAGGCGGACGCGGAATCCAGCCAAACCGGCACTTAGGGACGTTCCTAAACTGCCGGCACTAAAGGGACGTCCCTAAGTGCCGGCCATCAACATCGTGCCGTGCGTCTCCGTCGGGCCGGGCATCACATTACAGACCAAGCGACCATTTCCATGCGGGAATGACCTCGATGACGCCATGCTCCGTTTCAATCTGGGTCGCCTCGCGCAGCGTGATGATATTGGCATCCTTGATACCGGTTTTTGCCATAGCAACCTCAAGGGAACCGACTTCACGCCTGCGCGTCTTCTCTGCCGTCATATCGACTGTCACCTGGTAGAGCGCGTATGGTTCCGATGCCAAAGCGTCGCCGACCAAGAAATCGACTTTTTCTCGCGCTTGCGTTGGAGCCGTAAACGAAGTCACCGTTTCCAACCGGCCGTTTGCCGTGCGGCGCATGAGTTCAGCATAAATCGCTGTCTCCAAGCGCTTTCCTAAATCCTGTTGATTGGCGCGCGATGTTGCATATGCCATTCCCTGATCGACGGCATAGACTTTATCCGTCGTCGTTGTCTTAGGAGCCAAAGAAGTTGAATACTCCGGAAGCAATCCAATGAGATGAGCCTGCTGAAACAAGCGAACGAGCTCGTTGATTTTTTCCCATGACGCTCGATATCCGACAGACTTTAAGGCATCCAATAAGCTGTTGACCGAAAGGCCGCAACCCGTGTTTCGAAGGCAGAAGAGCCCTACTTGGTTGGCAAGAGCGATATCCGTGCGCCCGCTCCGCTCGAGAATATCTCGTGCAACAACATCTCGCAAATAGGCTTGAAGCATCTGAATACGCGAACCGGCATCAAGCTCCTGAACCCCAGGAAAGCCACCCTCTATAAGATAACGGTCGTATGCCGAATCCAGATCAGTTCGCTGCCGCGGAGAAACAGCTGGAACCCCAGCACCGGCAGACATATCCGGTGTTTCAATGCGATGAAACGCACAATACTCGCGAAATGAAAGCGGATGCATAGCGTGCTCTTGCGAGCGACCGCGAAACTGCGTCGCTATTTCATCGGCAGATAGTTTTGAAGACGATCCGGTAATAACAAGCGTTACGCTCTCGTGCTCCGCCAAACGCTGGCAAACGCCCTGCCAGCCATCAGTCTCCTGCACCTCATCCAGAAAGAGATAACAGCCTTTCATTCGCGCCGAGGGAACCTGCCGCCAATACTCTTCTAAAATGTCGCTCATGAGCGTGTCCGGCGCCGGTCGAAGACGGTCATCAGCAAAATTGAAATAGAAGATACGCTCGGCATCGACACCGCGATCGATAAGGCGACGAATCCATTGAAACGCATAGAACGTTTTGCCGCAGCGCCTGATACCCGTGATGATATGAACAAGATTGAACGGCTTTGGATCGGGAAGATTTCCGATGACATCATCGCGATGAATGACATGAGGAATCTCAAAGGCACGAGCCTCAGCAACCATCTCCGCAATACTCAAAGCAGTAGGGGCCATCATATACTCCTTTCGGTAGCTTGAGTATATAACTTCTCGTCCTGTACGAGAAGTTACAGCCAAAACTTCTCGTACAGGACGAGAAGTTAAGCAGATTTTCAGGCATATCCCAAAAATCTATCTTCAAAAGAGCGGCGCCCCAGGCCCATAACGACCAAGAGCGCCTTACATCAACAAATTCAGCCCCGTTCCGAAAAGCGAGCCGCATGTAACAACCAAGTGACCACAGGCCCCGGGAGAGCGGGGACACCGGCTTAGGTTTATCGCGAGTTCCGCACGAACAGGAGGCCACGTGACCTCGATGTTTTGGACGTGGCAGCGAGAGGGGTCCTGGTATGGCAAGGTGACGTGAAACAAGGCGGCGCTGACCTTCTGGTCGCGCCGCCGAAGTTGAACGTCAGATTGCCGTGCCAGGGCCCCTCGCAGCGTCAAGAAGACCGCCGTTCGGTAGAACGGCGGAATTCAGTTGTTCAGCATGCGGTCGAAGCTTCCCGAGTCGCCATCCCGATAGTCGGCGGTCATCAGAATCTCCTGCGGAATTCGTCCGCCCTCACGCAGCACGTTGCGGAACTGCACGCGCGTAACCATGGGCAGATCCTTAATCGTCGCCGCCAGGTTCTGCGGCACGCCTTGGTTGGCAGCCGCGGGCTCGCACGCGCCGCCGGCCTTCATGCGGCGCTTATGCTCGGCAAGCATGGCGCGATACATGCCGGCATGCAGGCGAATCTCAACGACGTTGGCGTTGCGGGCCTGCTCGACGATGCGCGCGCCCTCTCGGTCGATGTCGCCCACGTAGTAGATGTAGGTAAAGCGGTAGCCGATCTCGGCCAGATAATCATCCAGCGCATGAGAGACGCTCGCCTTGCACCCGCCGCCAAAGATCACGCCGCCCACCTTAGTGCCAAATAGCTTGGCATGTTTGCGGCCACGCAGAAGCTTGACGATTTCGTCGTAGGTATCCAGGTTCTCGACCATAATGAACGGCTTGTCGGCGCCCAGCGTAAAGAAACCCGTAAAGTGCACCGGACGGTTGGGGGCGACCTTGATCGCCTGCATGCTGATGCCCTTTTCGGTCATACGCCTGATCAGGCGCTCGCCATGCTTGCCGTCAAAAGCTTTTTCGTCATTGAAGATCTGGTAGGCGCGCTGACGGCGCGAGGCAACCGGAGTATCGGCACCGCGGTTTTGCTCGATCCAAGCCTGAATGATCGCGATTTCCTCGGCAATCTTGCGATTGGACATCTCGTTGTGCTGGGCACGCTGTGGAGCTTTCTTACCGTCCTTGCCCTCGACCTTAACGATCTGGGTCTGCTGTTCCTTAATTGTGGAGAGCGCCGTGGGCGTGGGGACGACCTTGAGCAGCCGCCTGCCCAGAACGCGAGCCAGGGCAAACGCCGAAACCTCGCCATGGGTGGTCGACTCAGCCTGCTGGGCAGTCGCATCTGCTGCGGCAGACTCGGGCTTCTTCTGAGACTTGCGCTTAGAATCGCCTTGGACATTGTGCTCACGTTTCGAAGTTGACGTCTGCTTCTGCGAACGCTTGGGCTGCTCCATCGGAGCATCCACCTTCGCATCTTCGTCGCGCGGCGCTACATTCTCGGCGGCATCCTGAGCGTTAGAGCCGCGACCGCCACGATGACGACGACGGCGAGGCTTACTCGAAGTACTATCCCCCGCCTGTTCAACCGCAGGTTGCTGGCCCTGAGTCTCCGTATCGGACGCAGCCTGCTCATCAACGGAATTCTGTTCACGAACTTCCGACTCGGCAGGCTTCACGGCTTTCTCGGCCCGCACCTCCGAAACCTGATTAACCTGCTCCTGACGCTTTACGGGGTACGCGCGACCTGCAAAGCCGCGACCGGGACGACACGAGTCTGAGGCCTTCTTGGCCGGCTTCTCGGAATCGTCCGCAACCTCGGCGGCATCTTCGGCCTCGCGCACAACATCCTGCTGTTCGGCCTTAAAATGCGCACCGCGACGACGCTTGGGTTCCTGAGGCTCAGCGGACTTTTGCTCTTTCACTGGCTCCTGCGGCTCGACGACAGGCTCGTTCTCGACAACCTCGGTAACGGCCCCATCCTTTTGAGCCACAGCACGACGGAAGCGTTCCTGTTGGGCGCGGCGCTGCGCATCACGCTTTCCGCCTCCGCCAAAGACGCCTCGGCCCGCCTTGGCGGTAAAGGCACGCACGACATGCTCATCGAGCAGCTCGTCGGTATCGATATGCTCACGCGGGGCAGCTTCTTCCGCAGCGGGCATCTCAACGGAATCCTCAACAGGCTGCTCCTGAGCATCATGCATCTCGGCATTGATGGCATAGAATGCCGGGCGGCCGTTAATGCCGCTGCCCTCGATCTTGGTCACAATCTTTGCCGCGATAAGCTCATCGCGCATCGCCTTGGTATCGCACTCCTTATCCACGGAGCGGAAGATTTGCGCCAGCGCGCTCGACTTGATCTTGAGCGCCTTGCGACAGAGCAGGTCGTAGGCAACCAGCTTGGCCCGCTCGGCAGAAAGCGACGTTTGTCCGCTCAGACGCTCAGCCAGAGCATCGACATTTTGTTGGTTATCGGAATATACCGTCTTGGCCACGGGGCCCCTTTCATATGCACACATATACGTCTATATGGTACAACGCGCGCCGCCCTTCACGCAAAACATCTGAGAGAACACCCCGGCATCACCCTTCTTTACAAAAAAGACCGGGCCCGCGTTCTGCGGACCCGGTCTTTCCGAGTCATAGAGATGGAGGATTCAATCCGTCCGATCGGCTAAGCCTTGGCGGCCTCAGCATCGGCAGGAGCCTCAGCAGCAGCGCGACCGTACTCGGCCTTGCCCATCTCGGACCACTCGGGCTCCTCGTCGGGCATGGAGCCGGCCTCCTTGCCGAAGAACTCCTTGAGGCAGTTGACGGCAACGATGAGGCCCAGGACCATCAGCAGGATGGCAAAGACAAGCTGCAGGCCCTTGGTGGCGGCGACGGAGACGGCAGCCGTGGTGGCGGTAGCCGGGATGGTACCGAAGAAGCCAAACTGCTGGACAGCGGTCATGCAGCCCATGGCGCTCTGGACCAGCGAGGTGAAGGTGCAGCAGAGCAGGAAGGCGACGGGCACGTAGAGCATCCAACCCTTGCGGCCGGTGCACCTGCAGAACACGGCGAGGGTGATCATGGTCATACCGCCGAGCAGCTGGTTGGAAGCACCAAAGAGCGGCCAGATGTTGGCATAACCGCCAAAGGCGAGGGCGAGACCGGGAAGCAGGGTGACGACCGTGGCGAACCAGGGGTTGCCGAGGACCTTCATGTAGCCGGCCTTGGAGTCGACGGCCAGAGCGTCGTTGGTCTGGGCAAAGAACTCAGAGAACGAAGTGCGGGCGATGCGAGCGACGGCGTCGAGCGAGGTCAGGGCCAGAGCGGAGACGTTCATAGTCATGAAGACCGTGGCAACAGTGCCGTCAATGCCAAAGGCCTGCATACCGCGAGCAACACCAGCGGCAAAGATCTGGAACGGGGTACCCACGGCAGCGCCATTAGCACCAGTGGTGTTCATGGTGGAGAACATGATGCCGGCGACGATGATGGCAAGGATGCCGACGAAGGACTCGACGATCATAGCGCCGAAACCGACCTTGACGGCGTCCTGCTCCTTCTCAACCTGCTTAGAGGAGGTACCGGAAGAAACGAGGCTGTGGAAACCGGAGAGAGCGCCGCAAGCAACGGAGACAAACAGGACCGGGAACATCATGCCGGAAGCACCAGAGAAGTTGGTGAAGACCGGAGCGGTCATCGTAGCCTGGCCGTTAACACCCAGGACAACGATGCCGAGGACAGCGCAGGCGATCATGACGATCATCATGATCGAAGTAAGGTAGTCACGCGGGGTCTTGAGCATCTGGATGGGCATAGCACCAGCGAAGACCAGATAGACCATGACGACGGCGAACCACTGGAACTTGGTCAGATAAACCGGGAACTGCATACCAACGGCGAACATGAGAACCATGAGCACCACGCCGGTGACGAACTCGGCAGCGCCGGTGAGGTTGAACTTCCTCTGGGCCCAACCAAAGACGATGGCAACGAACGTGAACAGGATGGAGATGGTACCAGCGCAGCCAGCGGCGTAGGACTTAGCCTCGTTGACAGCGCCGGTGGCGGCATCGAGGACGGGAGCGGCAAACGTACCGCAGACCATATCGGTGAAAGCGGCGATGACGATGATGCAGAACAGCCAGCAGAACAGCAGGAACAGGCGACGGCCAGTCTTGCCGATGTACTTCTCGATGAGCTGAGCGAGCGACTTGCCGTTGTTCTTCATCGAAGCGTACAGGGCACCAAAGTCGTGGACGGCGCCAAAGAAGATGCCGCCGACGAGGACCCAGAGCACGACGGGCAGCCAGCCAAAGGCCATGGCGACGATCGTACCCGTGACAGGGCCGGCACCGCAAATCGAGCTGAACTGGTGCGAGAACGCGGTGAAGGCGGAGACGGGCGAGAAGCTATTGCCGTCCTTCATGCGCTTGGCCGGCGTGAGGGCCTCTTTGTCAATGCCCCACTTGTTGGCCAGCCATCGGCCGTAGCCCAGATAGCCGCAGGCGAGCACCGCCGCGGCCACAACCATGAGCAAAACTCCGTTCATTACATTTCCTCCTCTAAAAAGAACTACTCAGACATAAAAAAATGAGGGCCGTCGGTTGCGCTCGACGGCCCTCATCTTCATCAGCCGCCCGTTATCGTACGGGCTAGCTGTATGTGCTAACCCGCATCAGATAATTACTACGCTGATAATGTCTAGCTGATGCGTGAACATGTCTAAGAAATCCTCTTCAATCATGATGCGAACGATCCGTGCGTGTTCACATCCCCCAGTGGATGAAAAGCAGTATGAAACTTTAGTTACCTAAAGTCAACGCAAATATGTAATGAATTTTCAACTTTTTTGAAATTCTCGGTATAAAACGCCACTGACCTCGGACTTTATCTGACAAAAGTCTTTGCATGAGAGATGCCCCTGAGAGCCGCGGGAGCCGGGCGTCGCATATGAACTTTCCTGCTCTACAGTCCTGCGCAAGACGGAAAGCACATTAAGTGCTTTCCTTTGCGTGCGGAACTCGCGATAAAGTTCATATGCGCGCCCGGCCCCCGCCGCTCTCAGGGGCTCCCATCCCAAATCTAAACTCTGTTATCATAATTACGATAATATCCTGATAGCTCAGGAGGTAGCTGTGAATATTAGGCCAGTCTCAGATCTTAGAAATCACTACCCGGACGTTGAACGCGAAGTCGAACAAGAGGGTCCGGTTTTTCTAACTAAAAACGGGCGGGGCTCTATGGTCGTCATGAGCTTTGAGCAGTACAAGTCGCTGAGCAATACAATCGAGAGCGCCCTTGATGCCGCTGATCGTCAGGCCGCCAGCATGCAACTTCGCTATACACACGACCATGTCTTTGGCTCTGTCAGAAAAATGCTCAACGGCGGTCTCGATGAACAGACCCTATAAGCTCCGCTACCTTCCCCTATTTTGGGAGGACCTCAGCCAAGCAGCGTCATATATCGCCTTTGATCTCAATAACCCCGCTGCAGCAAATAGGCTTGTCGACAATGTTGAAGCAGGCATACTCGAACATCTCAAAAATCCAACCATGTCACCAACATACCCTTCGACAAGAAGGCGGTTGCACCCGTATTACCGCTTCTACGTTGGTAACTACATGGTTTTTTATGTCGTCATCGACGACGTTATGGAAGTCCGCCGACTGCTATATAAGAGCCGAGATATTGAGTCGATTATCAGGTAGGTTTCTTTCAGCTAAAGAATGCCGGAAATTCGACGCTGGCTTGTTAGCCTTGCTGGACGTTGTCGACGCCAAACCAGCTCAGAAGCTATATCGATACAGAAAGGTCCCCGGCGCTGCCCGGGAGCCAACGGCCGCATATGAACTTTATCGCGAGTTCCGCACGAACAGGAGGCCACTTAATGTGGCCTCCGTCGTGAGCAGGACTGTAGAGCAGGAAAGTTCATATGCGGCCGTTGGCTCCCGGGCAGCGCCGGGGACCGCACCCATACGACTACAGCGTCATGTTCGGATCGGCGTCGACGTCGAACGGCGAGATTTCTCCTCGGTCGAATTTACGGCGGGCGACCTCCGCGATCATGGCAGCGTTGTCGGTGCATGCCGAGAGAGGCGGCACCGTCACGCGGATGCCCTGGCGCCCGAGCTTCTTGATCATCATCTCGCGCAGATGCGGATTAGCCGAGACGCCGCCGCCGATGCAGTATTCCTTGCATCCGGTGGCATGCAGCGCGTTCTTGGCCTTCTTGTACTGAACGTCAAAGACTGCGGCCTCAAACGAAGCCGCCAGGTCGGGCAGATGAATCGTGCGCCCGGCCTTGGTCTCCTGCTCGATGTAGAGCGTCACCGCCGTCTTAAGGCCCGAAAGCGAGAATCGATAGTCTCCCCTACTATTGAGCGCACGGGGGAAGTCAATCGCGCGGGGATTGCCCGTCTCGGCCAGTTTGGAGATGATGGGGCCGCCGGGATAGCCCAGACCCAGCGCCTTAGCCACCTTGTCGAAGGCCTCACCCACGGCGTCGTCGAGCGTCTCGCCGAGCACCTCGTAGTCGCCCCACGCCTTGACGTGAACAAGCATGGTATGACCACCCGAGACGAGCGTGAAGATAAACGGCGGCTTGAGATCGGGCTGCGTCAGCAGGTTGGCGAACAGATGACCCTCCAGATGGTTGACGCACACGAGCGGTTTACCGGCGGCATAGGCAAAGCCCTTGGCGAAGGCGACGCCCACCACCAGAGCACCCACCAGGCCCGGACCCTGTGTCACGCCAACAGCGGCGAGTTCACTCGGCGCGATGGCTCCGCCCTCAAGACCAAGCGATGCCGCGGCATCCTCGAGCGCCGCGTCCACGACGCTCACGATAACCTCAACGTGCTTGCGCGAAGCGATCTCGGGCACAACGCCGCCAAAACGGGCATGAAAATCGATCTGCGTCGAAACCTGATTGGCCAGCATATTACCGTCCGCATCGATAATCGCCACAGCCGTCTCATCGCACGAACTTTCGATGGCAAGCACCAGGCGACGGCGCTCAATTTCGGCGCGCTCCTCAACGGTACGCTCGGGTGCAGATAGTGGCCATCCACGCTGCTCAGCCGCCGTCGGCTCGGGCGAAGCGTTGTCGACCGGGAGCACCAAGGGCAGCGGCGCCGTCATGACGATGGCATTTTTGCCACCACCGTAGTAACCGCGGCGGCAGCCCGCCTCGGTAAAGCCCAGGGAGGCATAGAGCGCAATAGCGCCCTCGTTGCCATCCTCAACCTCGAGCGAGGCGGTCGTACAGCCGAGCATCTGGGCATCGTAGCTCACGTGCGACAGCAGCTTGCGGGCAATACCCTCACGGCGATGCTTCGGGTCGACGGCAACATCCAGAATCTGCACGTCACCGTCTACGACCATGCCACCGGCAAGCCCCAGCAGCTGACCGTCGTCGTGCGCCACCCACCAGCTGCGTGGCGCCGCAACATCCTCGCCCAGCTCGGACAGGAACATGCCCGGCGTCCACGCCTCGTGCCCAGCGCCTTCAAAGCAGGCGGCCTCCAGCGCGCTCGCACCCTCGGCGTCCGCCGCACCCATGGGGCGGAATTGCAGATGGCGACCGGCGAGCTCATCGGCGACGCCCGTAATTTCGCTCTGCGCGCTCTCGGCAAGACCCAGGCGTTTGCGCTCGTTTTCCTCGGCGTCAGAAAGGCGCGTATAGATCGGTAGGACGCGGGCCGGGTCGCCGTCACCCGCGGCATGCGCAAGGAGGAGACCCTCGCCCGAAGGCCACCACAAGTCGCGCTCTACGCAGCGAGCGGCCTCATCCTCGCCCAGCAGCTTGCCATAGCGCACGAGACCGTCGCCAATCAGCTGAACCTGGTCCCAGTCCGCGGCTTGGCGCCACTCATCAAGCGCCACGGCGGCCTTGACCACGTGCTCGCGCTCAAACTGACGCTCGGGGCCCTCGTCGCTCAGCACATACAAAGCCGGATACACCTCGCCGCGCATGGCATCGGCCAGAATGCCGAGCTTGCCGCGCACGCCAGCCTTCCACGCGGTCCATGCGCAGGCATCGAGCGTCGACACGCCCAACAGCGGCACGTTGGCACCGCGCGCCAAGCCCTTGGCGGTGGAAATGCCGATACGCACACCGGTAAACGAACCCGGACCGCGACCGACGACGTAACTGCCCACGTCAGCACGGTCCATGCCAGCCTGAGCAAGCACGCTGTCGACGGTATTCACGAGCTCCACATTGGCATGGCGACGACACATATGGTCGCCACTCACCAGCTTCGCCTCGCCCGTCTGTCCATCAGTCCAGCTTGCCGCGCAGGCAAGCATATCGGTCGAAGTATCGAGCGCCACCACCAGCGCGTAATCGTTATGCAAGCTCATCTTGTACAGCCTTATCAATCAAATCGGAAAGCTCCGCTGCGCGCCCGCCGTGCGCCTCGAGCGTTATCGTTCGCACGTCGCTATCGTTCTCATCACGCTTAAGCGTTACCGAAAGATACTCGTCCGTCAGTTCGTCCTGGAACTGTTCGCCCCACTCCAACAGACAGGCGCCCTCATAGCCCAGTACATCGAAAATGCCCGTATCCTCGAGCTCGTAAGCATGCTCCAGACGGTACAGGTCAAAGTGGAACAGCGGAATACGCCCCTGATCATGAACGGCCATGAGTGCGAATGTGGGGCTCGTGACCATATGACCGTCGCCCAGACCACGCGAAACGCCCTTGGTAAAGTGGGTTTTGCCCACCCCGAGGCCGCCGGTCAAGATCAGCACATCACCATCTTCCAGGCACGGCGCAACCAGCTCGCCAAAATGCTCCGTATCGGCAGAGCAAGCCGTTTTATAAATACCTACCCCCAGGCGCTCCAGGGACATATATGCTCCTTATTATTCCGAGGCACCCTCTGGCGCGGGATGCCGCTCCAGATAGTCGCCCAGCATCTTAAAGTCTTCCTCCAGCAGCTCCTGCCACGCCGGATTACGCAGCGCCGCCGCCGGATGGAACGTGGGCATCACCACAAAATGCCCCATCTGATGGAACCTGCCGCGCAGCTTGGTGATGCCGATCTCGGTCTTAAGCACAAAGTGCGTTGCGGGGTTACCGAGCGTCACGATGATATCGGGCCAAATGCTTCGAATCTGCTCACGCAAAAACGGTGAACAGGCCAGCACTTCCTCGGGCCGAGGATTGCGATTTCCCGGTGGGCGGCACTTAAGCACGTTGGCAATGTAGACGTCTTCGCGCTTGAGGCCAGCCAGCGACAGGATGCCGTTGAGGTCCTCGCCCGCCGCCCCCACAAACGGCTCGCCTTGCAGATCCTCGTTACGCCCCGGTGCCTCGCCGATAAACATGACGCGGGCGTGGGGGTTTCCCACGCCAAACACGATGTTATGGCGCGACTGATAGAGTTGGCAGAGATGGCAGTCGCCTAAAACAGCCTCAATCTCCTCGAGCGCAACCTCGCGCGGCGCCTGGCGACTATGTCCGGGGATGTGCATGACACCCATGGCGGCTCCTACACGTAGATCTTGTCGAGACGCATGCCAAAGCCGCAGGCGACCTCGTAGTTAATCGTGCCGCGCAGGCGCGCCATCTCGTCCATAGTAATCTCGGCATCGCCATCGCGGCCGACAATAATCATCTCGTCGCCATACTCGGCCTCGGGAATCTCATGCGCCGGGTTGGACTGGATGGCGACCATAAACTGGTCCATGCAGATGTTACCCACCTGACGCACACGTTCACCGCGATACAGCACGTCCATACGATTGGAGAGCGTGCGCGAAAGACCGTCGGCATATCCAATCGGCAGCGTGCAGATCTGAACGCGCGTACGCGGCACGCGATAGGTAAATCCGTAGCCCACGCCCTCGCCCATCGCAGGATGCGCCACGCGTGTCACGCGCGCGTGAACGCTCATAACGGGATCGAGCTGCATCACGCGGCTGCTCAGCTCGCAGGGCTGCATGCCGTACAAGCCAACGCCGGCGCGAATCATATCAAAATGCATCGAGGGATCAAACATCGAGGACGGCGTGTTGGCACAGTGCACGATACCGCACTCAAAACCCGCGTCCTTAATGGCCTGAACGGCCTCGGTAAAGCGTTGGCACTGCAGTTTGTAGTCCCAACCCGAAGGTTCATCGGCCGTGGCGAAGTGCGTAAAGACGCCATCACACTGGATACCGCGATGGAAGCTAATACCACGAACAAAGTCGAGCACCTGCGTGTAGTGAACACCGATGCGGTTCATGCCCGTCTCGATGGCTAGATGGTACTTGCCCACTTTGCCTGCCGCGACAGCGCACTCGCCATAGGCAAGGGCGAAATCGGACGTATAGACCGAAGGCATAATGTCAAACTCAAGCAGGGTGGGGATAGCCTCGATAGGCGGCTCGCTCAAGATCAGGATGGGCTTGGTAATTCCGCCCCGGCGCAGCTCAACACCCTCGCTGACCGTCGCCACCGCGAACATGTCGGCTCCGGCCGAGTACATGATTTTAGCGCACTCGACGGCACCATGCCCATAGGCATCGGCCTTGACCACGCAGCACAGTCGCTGACGTGGATTGAGCAGGTTCTTGTAAGCCCTCGTGTTGCGGCGAAGCGCCCCGCGGTCAATCTCAACCCAGGACCAGCGCGTCAAATCGGCTTTATTCATGATTAGTCATCCGACCCTTCGTCCATGATTCCCAGATCATCGAGTGCGTCCTTTGCCGCCAATTCCATGGCAGGACCGATTAAGTCGATCAGATCGGTCGCAATAACACTCTTCTCACCGTACTCCGTCGCCGCGGCAAAACCCGCGTAACTGTGAAGCGCGACGGCATACGAATACAGCAGCTCCCAGCGATCCATCTCATCACGCATGGTAGCCAGTGTGCCAGCCAAAATGCCCGCAAGAACATCGCCCGAACCGGCAGTCGCCAACGACGCCGGACCCGAGAGCGGCAAAAGCACGCGCTCAACGCCACAGATAGCCGTCGTCGGCCCCTTGGCAATAACCACGAGATTGTCGGAACCAGCAGCCCAGACAACCTTCTGCGCGGCCGCGATTGCAGTCCCCAGATCGTTAACCTCGTCACCGGCAACCAAACGCGAAAGCTCGCGATAGTGCGGCGTCATGACGAGCGGCTGCTCACGGCGGTACATCTCAGGATTGCTATCGATACCGTCGATAGCAATCTTAGAAAGACAGTTGAGCGCATCGGCATCAAGGATCAGCGGCACATCAAGTTCCAACAAACCCGAAACCACCTGCATGGCACCGGCAGACGTTGTCATGCCGGGACCGCACAGTACGCAGCTGTACTTCTTTGCAATCTCGCACACGGTCATACGCGCAGCGGCACCAAAAGAGCCGCGGGAATCGGACGGAATAGCAAAAACCGGAATCGAAGGAAGCGCCATACGAATAAGATTGGCACACGCATCGGGCGTCGCGACAGCCACATAGCCGGCGCCCGCGCGGGCAGCAGACTTGGCGGCCATAATGGCAGCGCCGGGATACTGCGCCGAACCGGCAACAATAAGGACGGAACCGCGAGAATACTTATCGATATTCGTGGGCAGCGGAGCAAAGAAATCCACCAGGTCACCGGGCTCGACTATCTCGGCGGCATGGTCAACATCATTGATGACCTCATCAAGGCGATCATAGAGGCTACCGCATACCAGATCACCGGCGTACTCTGGGCCATCAGCGCTGTAGAGGCCAATCTTGGGCGTGATCATCGTGACCGTGCGCTCGGCACGGATGCAGTCGTCATCGACAACACCGGTCTCGGCATTCAGACCCGAAGGAACATCGATGGACACCACATGGTCGGCGCAGTCGTTAACCGTCGGAATCCAGATGGAGAACGGTGCACGCAAGTCACCGTGGAAACCGGTACCAAAGATAGCGTCAACGACAACGTCGGCCTTATCGATCAAAACCTCAAGCTCATCTCGCGAGGGACCGACGCACACATGTACATCACGACCGGCGGTACGACGGGCAACATGGCGAGCCAGAGCGGCAGGAATCTCATCCGGCTCAACCGGAGACACGATATCCACGTCAACGCCTTTATGACTCAAGATATCAGCCGCGACCCAGCCGTCACCACCGTTGTTGCCAAAACCGACCAGAACAAGGACGCGATCGGGATTGAGTTTTAGAATTTCACTAGCAGCAAACTCACCCGCCAGTTCCATAAGCTCGGCCTTCGAAGTTCCTTCGCGTTCGATAATATCCTCGAGGCGAACGACTTCCTCGGTACTCAAAACCGGTTTCATCTATGCTCCTAGCGTATCTTGCGAAGCATCGCCCTGGTGCTCCGTCAAAGCTGAATGTTGCAGTTGCTCAAGCTCATCTAAAACCGAGCGAGCCTCTTTAAATGTTTGTGCAACGCGTTCCTTGGTGCTCACCTTTTCTTCCTTAGGCTTAGGTCGAGCATCCTCGGTGATCGCAATGGCATTGGCTACGGCCAAATCACCCGTCAAGGTAATGGAAAGCGCAACTTCAACGACACCCAACTCTTGAGCAATCTCGAGCGCTCGACCCGAAAGCACTGCTTTAGGCTTTCCAAGCTTATCACGCGTTACCGAAACGTCTTTGCGGCCGACGCCCTGACTAAAGCCAGTACCAAGAGCCTTGAGAACCGCTTCACGAGAAGCAAAACGGCTCGCATAGTGCGCCGAAGGACGCGATGAAGCGTCGCAATATGCGCACTCTTCTTCGGTAAACACACGCCGAGCAAACGACGGCGTCTTTTCAAGGATTGATTTCATGCGGGAAATCTCGACGATATCAACGCCGATACCAGCTTCAGCCATGTTCACCTCCATATTGCACAGACTAAGTTATTGTAGCCCGTTAACGGAAGATGCGACAAACGAGGGTTATAAAACACAGCGAGTTTGTTAGATCTGGCTTTAAACGCAAAAAGGGGGAGGCCGCGAGGCCTCCCCCTTCTAAGTTCGATGACGGCTCGGTGCCGTCCACCGGTCAGCGGCGCCCTGGCCTCCCACGGGCTGGCCCCGCAGTACTCTCGGCGCGATGGGGCTTAGCTTCCGGGTTCGGAACGGGACCGGGCGTGCCCCCCATGCTCTGGC